>JAIDDH010000016.1:22622-24394 GCA_029055435.1 Acetatifactor sp. | reverse complement strand
GTGTTATTGGATATCTTGTTCCGATTTTTATATCATTTACATTCGTAATATCTCCATAATCCACTGTATACTCGTCTTCCGAAAGAACATGCTTTCCATCCTTCACCGTAAGCGCTTCATCAATAGCGTTTTGAATGTCCTTTATCGTTCCGGCTTTCGGAATTGTACCGCTTAGTGATACCTTTACCTTGCCAAAATCCTTTTGCTTGATATCAAATGACAACGGTTGGGAAATTCCATAATATCCCTTGCCATTCTTGCTCACGCCCACTACCTGTACATTCGCTGTACCGGCATTGATATTGTTGGTATATATCACCTTGTAATTACTTGCCGCCACCTTTTTCCCGGTGCTCTTATCAGTTACCACAACCGCCGGTTTCTGTGCTTTTCCGTTGTATGTATATCCCTTCGCCGGCAATTTCTTAAATGCCACACTGACAGTATCGGAAACGATTGGATGAATATCTGTTTCTGTTTTAAGAATGTTGAACTTTACACTTTTCTTTGAGGTGCCTTTATAATTTCCAACTCCTTCTACAGTCAGTACTGATTGTGTATCCGTACCTGCCGAACCGGTTGTTGATAATCTCACTTCATAATCCTTATTCTTTGTGAGTTCGTGTGTTCCGTCAGTCACAACAACCGATGGCTCATCACCGAAAACAATGTCCCCTACCGGAGAGAGTGCAACACCTTTGATATCCTTTGGCGTAATTGTGAATTCTTTTGTGATTACACCCTTATATTCACCAATACCTGTTACCGTTACCTTTGCGGTATTTTGTCCTGCATTCACATTATTACTGTAGAATACCGTATAATCCACATTTAATTTAAGCTTCTGGGTCTTGTTCCTGCCTTTATCATCTGTATACTGATATGATACGATCATGACAGGACGGATTTGCTCTCCTGTGTAAACTGCGCTGTATTCAGTCTTATTCTTCGGAAACAGTACCGTGTTGATTAATGGTCTGTCATCTATTGCTTCCTTTAATATGACTACTTTACATTCTGCGGTCTTGCCACCATCTACCGTCGTAACAGTAATCGTCGTTTCCCCATACCCGTTGATTGTCACAAGTCCGTCTGTATCTACAGTTACCACCGATTCATCAGCTGATTTATAAACCACTTCTTTGTTTTGCGCGGTATCGGGAAGAACCTTGACGCTCAGTTGAATCTTCTTTCCAATGACGTCTTCGCCGATTTCTTCAATGAACGACGGGGTCAGTTTAACCGACTGCACTTCTAAACCGATGTTTAATTCATCCTTGTTTTTAAACGGTATTTTGTTCTGCTTTGCATAGGTTTCTGCCGCAGAGCCTGACACGCCGTATATGGTGAGGTTCGGACAATTTGAAATGGCATTACTTGCAATTTCCGTTACCTTGGAAGGAATGTAAAGTGTCTGGAGTTTTGAATCAGCATAAAATGTATTACTCTCCAGCTTAGCTATTCGCTCAGGCAGAATTACCATTGTAAGTTCAGAGCATGAACCAAACGCTCCACTAGTAGAATATCCGCCGCTTATCTCCAGCACTGCCGTATCACCGTCTGCAAATATCACTTTTCCCAAATGTGTACAGTTATAAAACGCTCCTAATCCTATGCTCCTAACGGTACTCGGTATGGTCAATGTTCCGGGTTCTACTTTACCTGTATCAGATGTTTCTCCAAGTGCAGTACCTGAAAATGCCTGTACGCCGATTGTTTCAAGCCCCTCGTTTAAATTTACCAATCCCAGTCTGCTGCAACCTTGAAATGCG
>JAIDDH010000016.1:0-22522 GCA_029055435.1 Acetatifactor sp. | reverse complement strand
TAATCCTATGCTCCTAACGGTACTTGGTATGGTCAATGTTCCGGGTTCTACTTTACCTGTATCAGATGTTTCTCCAAGCGAAACACCGTAAAATGCCTGTACACCGATTGTTTCAAGCCCCTCGTTTAAATCCACCAAGCCCAGACTGCTGCAACCGGAAAATGCGTAATTTTCTATTGTTTTTACGGATGATGGGAAGCTGACCGTTTTTATAATCGTATTGTCCTTAAATACACTGGCTTTAATTGTCACAACCCCATCCGGTATCACAACATCCTCAGCTGTACCATTGTAACCGGTCAATACACCATCATTAATAACGAAATCCGAATCAGAACTCAGCAACATTGCCTCGTAAAGCTTCCCCGCTTCATCCTGTTCCGCGATTGCTTCTTCGCTGCTCTCTTCACTGCTCTCTTCGTCTTTCGATTCTTCATCCGAGGCTTCGTCTTTCGACTCTTCATCCGAGGCTTCGTCTTTACTGCTTTCCTCGTCTTCCTTTGTTACTTCTTCGGTAATTTCCTCAGTCTCATCCCCTGGTAAACCTTCTTCAGTAATTACCTCTGTTTGCGTTTGTTCCTCTGTTTGCGTTTGTTCCTCTGTCTCTTCTTTTTCGCTGACACTGACTGTTTCGGTCGATACCGCAAAAGCTGTCATAGGCATTTCCGTAACAAGCATTGCCACTGACAATGTAAGCGTCAAAAAAAGTTTCCGTACATTTTTTACTTTTCTCATTTTTTCCTCCGTTTTTTTAAAGTCAATATTTGCCTTAAGCCTATCATGATGTGATAAATAAGTCAAGCTTACTTATTTTGAACCATTTCCCTCCAAAAACAAGGTTCCAAAATCAACACTCTTTTTTCCTCCCCCGGTAGTAAGACACGCAAGCCCCACCAGCTCTCTATAAAATGGAAGCAGCACAGCTGTGGCGGCGATATTGAACACACTATGTATCAGCGCAATTCCCACGCCGTCTGCTGCCTGCGTCAGAAATGCAGGAGGAGCTATGGCATGGACGGCATAAAATACCGCCATGAACAGAGCCGTACCGATCAAATTAAAATACAGATGAATGAGCGCCGCCCGCTTCGCATTCCTGCCCGCACCCACAGCGGAGAGCATGGCAGTGGCGCAGGTTCCGATATTTTGTCCCATGATAATCGGTATCACCATACCATAGCTTACTGTTCCCGCCGCGCACAGCGCCTGAAGGATTCCCACGGAGGCCGAGGAGGATTGCAGCACTGCCGTCACCGTCATCCCCGCAAGGAGCCCTAAAAGCGGATGAGAAAAAGCCGCAAACAGCCTTGTGAACTCCGGTGAGGAAGCCAAAGGCCTGACCGCATTGCTCATGGTGTCCATGCCGAAGATCAGCACTGAGAACCCCACCAGAACGGAGGCTGTATTCTTATATTTTTTTCCATTTTTCCCAAGAAGAAGCATCACCCCTGCCAGACCTGAGACAGAGGAGAAATATGTAGGCTGCAGCATTTGCAGCAGTGGTGTATCGGCCTCCAGCCCCGACAGGCTCAATATCCACGAGGTGACTGTCGTGCCAATATTGGCTCCCATGATTATGCCCGCGGCCTGTTCCAGCCGCAGGATACCGGAATCGACCAGACTCACCACCATGACTGTGGCAGCGGAGGAGGACTGAATGACCGCCGTCACCCCCGCGCCTGTGAATACCGCCTTTGCGGGCGAATCGGTGAGTCTCCCCAGAATGCGCTCCAGCCGTCCGCCGGACGCCCCGGAGAGTCCCTCGCCCATCAGATACATACCGTACAGAAAAAGCGCCAGTCCGCCTATCATTATAAGCAAATCAATCTACCTCACTGTCTGCAGGATGCCGTCCGCGATTGCCTGCGCTGTCTCATAGAAATGCTCGTCAAAAAATATATTATCCGCATCCGTGTTGATAAAGCCTACCTCCACCAGCACGGCAGGCATGGATGTGGCGTTTAAGACCACCAGACCGGGACGCTCATTGACGCCCTGATTGACCCAGCCTACCCGCTCCAACTGAGAATTGATATTATAGGCGAGCTGCGCTGCGCTGCCATAGCGATTGTAGACCAACGTCTCTATCCCCGTATATTGATTGGGATAAGGGCTTGAGTTGCGGTGAATGGACACAAAGTAATCCGCTCCCACCTCACTTCCCTCCATAGCCTTCTGAGATGGCGATTCATAGACATCTGTGGTACGGGTATAATATACATCTATGCCGTTTGCCTCCAGAATCCTGCCCACTGCCATCGTCAGCGACAGCGCGTCATCCTTTTCCTGCCTTCCGTTGTATACCGCGCCGGGATTCGCTCCCCCATGTCCCGCATCGAGCACTACCAATGCCATAAAAAAACCTCCCGCATACCCTGATAGATATTACACATCCGTTTCTATCAGAATATGTGGAAGGTTCCAAAAAGGTTCCCTATACGCTCTGGTCCACTGCCGCGCCCTTGATGTCCTCGGCCACCAGCTTCATCTTATTAATGATATCCTGTACCTCCTGCTGAACATCCGACTGCAGCTTATCCAGCGTAAGCATCTCCTGAAGCGGCAGCTTCTCCAGAAGCTCCTCTTCTTCCTCGCGTTTCTCCTTCTGCTTCTCGATGAGCTCCTCTTTCTCTTCCCGCTCTTCTTTGATCTCCTCGGCCTGCTCCTGTCTCTTCTCGGCCTCCTCGTCGATGTGGTCTTTTCCGGCATCCACAGCCATGCCCACAATGTCATCCCGGGCAGCCTGCAGAATATCCTCCGCCTCCTTCTGCGCTTTCACCATGGGGTCTTTCTTCAGACGCTCCAGCCTGGTACTGCGGATGATCCCGTTCTCCTGCATTGCCAATTTATCATTTTCCGCATAGCGCTTGTTCCACTCTTTCTCCGCCTCACGAAGCTGGGAGAGTTCCTCCTCATAGTCCTCCTGGCTGAGCTCACCGTTCTCAAAAGCTTTGGCCAGCTCCTCCTTATGGGTTTCCAGATCACCCTTCTCCTCCATAAGCTGCAGTTTCTCCTGCTTGAGCTCCTTCACATGGTTGCGCCGGTTTTCCATGTCCTCGTCTATCTGACGCTCCCCCGCAAACACATCGCCCACGACTTTCATGGCCTCTTTTTGCGCCTGCTCTTTTCTCTGCGCAATTCGATCCTGCAAAGTCTGACCCTGATTCAAATTGCCCGCAAATACGGTCTTGCGGTCTTCCTGATTCTTGTCGGCTCCCTCCGTGTTGCCTGTGTTCGCAGGCTGCGCTCCTGCATACACTGTGATATTCTGTTCTATCCTCATGCCTGGCCCTCCTTGTCTCGGCAATAAAAATTTCCTGTCTCTGAGTATATTATCGGATTACACGTATAAATAATTAACCCCCAAACTGACTATTGTAAAGTTTCGCATAAAATCCGTTCTGCGCCAGCAATGTCTCATGATTGCCCTGCTCCACAATATTGCCGTCCCGCATCACCAGAATAATGTCCGCCTCTTTGATGGTGGAAAGTCTGTGCGCCACGATAAAGCTGGTGCGGCCCTCCATCATTTTGGCAAATGCATTCTGAATCTTTAACTCTGTTCTGGTATCGATGGATGAAGTAGCCTCATCCAAAATCAACATGGGCGGCAGACAGAGCATCACCCTTGCGATACACAGAAGCTGCTTCTGTCCCTGAGACAGACTTCCCCCGTCCTCGGTGATCACCGTGTCATAGCCCTTGGGCAGTCTTTTGATAAAGCTGTGGGCATGCGCCGCTCTGGCCGCAGCCACCACTTCCTCCTCCGTGGCGTCAGGCTTTCCCATACAGATATTGTCCCGGATGGTTCCCGCCCGCAGCCAGGTCTCCTGCAGCACCATGCCGTAGCTGGTGCGCAAACTGCCCCTTGTGTAGTCGCGGATATCTGTCCCGTCCACTTTAATACAGCCTTCATTCACATCATAGAAACGCATGAGAAGATTAATGATCGTGGTCTTGCCGCAGCCTGTGGGCCCCACGATCGCCACACGCCGCCCATGCGCCACCTTCAGATTAAAATCCTGAATCAGTGGCCTGTCAGGCACATATTGAAAATATACATTCTCAAGCTCCACCTGCCCCCTGGCATCGGAGAGCGTCTTCGCGCCCTCGGGCTCCGGCGTCTGAGCCTCCTCCTCGATAAGCTCAAAAATACGCGCGGCACAGGCGATGGCATTCTGCAGCTCCGTAATCACACCGGAAATCTCGTTGAAAGGCTTTGTATACTGATTGGCATAGCTCAAAAAACAGGACAGCTGTCCCACGCTGATACCGTTTCCGATAGCGGTCAGCGCACCGAACACCCCCACCCCCGCATAAACCAGACTGTTGACAAAACGCGTTGCAGGATTAGTGAGGGAAGAAAAGAAAATCGCCCGCAGGGAACTTTTCTGCAGTCTGCCGTTGATCTCGCCAAACTGCTCCTTCACGACCTCTTCTCTGGAGAAGGTCTTCACCACTTTCAGATTTCCCACCATCTCCTCAACCAGCGAGGTCTGCTCCCCTCTGACCTCAGACTGCTCCTGAAACATGGTATAGGTTCGTGTGGCAACAAATCGCGCAACCAGAAAAGACACCGGCGTGATACACACCACCACTAAAGTGATGGGAATATTGGTCATCAACATAAACAGCAATGTACCGAAAATTGTCAGCACTCCGGTAAAAAGCTGGGTAAAGCCCATGAGCAGACCGTCCGCAAAGGTATCTACATCCGCGATGACCCGGCTCACCACATCTCCGTACGCATGGCTGTCCAGATATTGCAGCGGAAGCTTCTCCAGCTTGCGGAAGGCATCCTCCCTGATATCCCGGACCACATGATAAGTGATATAATTGTTGCAGGTGTTCATCACCCACTGAGCGGCCGCCGTAATCAGCACAGCGATGCCGATTTTGATCATAATCGTAAAAATGGCCTCCATATCCACCATGCCTCTGCCCAACAGCAGATCCACCGCATTCCCGGTGAGAATCGGCACATAGAGTGTCAGCACAACCACCGTCACGGCAAGCAGCAAGGAGAGTGCAACCATAAACCAATAGCGCCTGATATAGCGCAGCACCTTCCGAATAGTCTGCATCTGACCGGGCTTATGCTCTTTATTCATCTTACGCCTGCCTCCTTTCCTCGGGATACTGAGAATAATAGATTTCCTGATAAACCGTGCAGCTCTCCAAAAGCTCCTCATGGGTGCCCACACCGGCCATCTCACCGTCGTCCAGCACGATGATTTTATCCGCATGTCGGATGGATGAAGCCCTCTGAGACACAATGAAAGTCGTCAGCTCCCCCTGAATCGCCTGCAGAGCGCTCCTCAGTCTGGCGTCGGTGGCATAATCAAGCGCAGATGCGCTGTCATCCAGAATCAAAATCTCAGGCCGCCTCACCAACGCTCTTGCAATGGTGAGACGCTGTCTCTGTCCCCCCGAGAGATTCCGCCCGTTCTGGGCGATCTCGGCGTCCAGTCCGCCCTCTCTGCCCTCCACTACCTCGCGGGCCTGCGCGGTGTCGATGGCCTGCCACAGTTCTTCGTCCGTGGCATCGGGTCTGCCCCACAAAAGATTGCTGCGTATCGTCCCTTTAAAAAGCACCGCCTTCTGGGGCACCATACCGATGCGGGAGCGCAGCTCCTGTGCCGGTATCTCCCGCAGGTCCCTGCCCTCCAGCCGGACACTGCCTCCAGTGACAGGATAAAACCCGGGAATCAAATTGACCAGCGAGGATTTACCCGAACCGGTACCGCCAATGATGCCCACAGTCTCCCCTCGATTTACTGTGAAATGCATTTCTCTCAGAGTCTCCGCGCCGGCTCCCTCATAAGTGAGACAGACATGGTCGAAGTCCAGATAAGGCGCCACAGCGGAAGCAGTCAGGGCATCGCCGGACACTTCCGCATCAGAAGCTCTTTCATTCGAAGCTTTTTTATCAGAAGCTTTTTCAGGCTGAATCTCAAACACGGACGCCACACGGTCGGCGCAGGCCAGAGCCTTAGTGATTGTGATGATCAGATTAGCCAGCTTCACCAGCTCCACCAATACCTGAGACATATAGTTGATGATAGCCACCACCTCGCCCCGGGTGAGATTGCCGATGTCCACCTGCACCGCACCGGTATAGATCAGCACGATGATTGCCGCATTGACAATCACATAAGTCACCGGATTCATGCAGGCGCTGATCCTGCCCACAAATTGCTGAAGCTGCAAAAGCGCGGTATTCTCCTGATGGAACTGCGCCTCCTCCTGCGCCTCCCTGTGGAAAGCCCTGATGACACGCACACCTGTGAGATTTTCCCGGGTTGTAGAAAGCACCTTATCCAGCGCCGTCTGCACTTTTTTATACAGCGGAATCGTAAAGAATGTGATACCCATAACCACCACGGCAAGCAGCGGAATAGCCACCACAAACACCAGAGCGCTCTTCACATCAATAAAAAAGGCCATGATCATGGCGCCAAATACAATAATCGGCGAGCGAAGAAACAACCGCAGCACCATGTTAACCCCATTCTGTACCTGATTGATATCACTGGTCATGCGGGTAATCATGGTGGCGGTTCCCACCTTGTCGATATTGGAGAACTCCAAATCCTGAATATAAGAAAAAAGTGCCTGCCGGAGCTTTGCGGAGAATCCCACCGCCGCCTTCGCTGCAAAAAACTGCGCCGTGATGGAGGCGGTCAGCCCTACCACGGCCAACACAATCAGACAGATTCCCAGCTTCACAATATAGCCGCTGTCACCGTTTTCGATTCCCCTGTCAATAATAGCCGCCATCACCAGGGGTACCAGCAGCTCAAAAAACGCCTCCAGCAGCTTAAAAAGCGGCGCGAGCACCGACTCCTTTCTGTAATCCTTCAGATAAACCAGTAATTTCTTCATTCCAGACATACTACTTAATCCCTTCCCTCAGGCTAATCCATTTCCTCCGGCGGACGATATTGACAGACTGCCATGCAATATCCCTCCGGCAAAGTATATTCCTGCCAGCACACACGCTGTTCCAGCTCTCCGGTGTCCAGCCTGGCCACCGCCGCGATTCCCTCCCCAGTGAGCTTGGCATAGGATTCCTTTCTGACCCAGATGCGGTAAAAGAGCTGTGTTCTCTCCGCCTCATTTTCACAGGCCTCCAGCGCAGCGCGCTCTCCCGCAGAGAAACGGCGCTCCACAAGATTCCTGTTTTTTATAATACGCATCTGCTGAATATCCACTCCGACTTCCGCCTCATCCAGCACACAGCAGACATACTGACCGGAATGAGACAGATTAAAATGGAGCGCGCGGTCCGCAAAATCCGGCTTCCCGCCCGCTCCATATCGATAGACAAGCTCCGTCGGGCCGCCTCGCTCTTCCAGTCGGCGAAGCACCTCCGACACCTCCAGGCAGGAAGGATATTCACCGCCGGCCTCCCCTGCTGCCAGCTGGAGCAAAAGCCCTGCTCCCACAGAAAGATTCCTCGCGCTCCCGGCCTTCAGCCGCCGCGCCTTCTCTTCCCGGTGCGCGTCCAGATATCTCATGGCCCGCTCACGGAGCTTCTCCGCCTCCTCGCCACTATTTAGTTCCTCAATCGAAAGCAAATACCATTTCATCTGATTATTCCGCGGAGGAATCGTCCGCAGTCTCTGCTTCGACGGCAATCTCCAGCGCCAGCTCCTTAAGCTGCTCCGGCGCAACCTCCCCGGGAGCCTCGGACATAAGACAGGACGCATCCTTCACCTTGGGGAAAGCAATGACCTCTCGGATGCTCTCCGCCCGGACGAGCAGCATCACCAGACGATCCAGACCGATTGCCAGTCCGGCATGAGGGGGCACTCCATATTTGAAGGCATCCAGCAGGAAACCAAACTGGCTGTGAGCCTCCTCTTTTGTGAAGCCCAGCGCCTCGAACATCTGCTCCTGAACGTCGCTCTGGAAAATTCTCACGCTGCCGCCGCCAAGCTCCACGCCGTTCAGCACGATATCATAAGCCTTCGCACGCACGCTGCCGGGCTCTGTATTTAATCTGGGCAAATCCTCCTCCATGGGCATGGTGAATGGATGATGCATAGCCACATAGCGTTCTTCCTCGTCACTCCACTCAAACTGCGGGAACTCCGTCACCCACAGGAAATCATAGCGTTCTCTGTCTATCAGCTCCAGCTGACGGGCAAGCTCCACACGCAGAGCTCCCAGCACGGCATATACAATCTTCAATCTGTCCGCCGCAAAAAACAGCAGATCTCCGGGCTCACCGCCCATAGCGGCAGTCAGAGCCTTCAGCTCCTCCTCCGTCATGAACTTCGCAAAGGAAGACTTGTAGGTGCCGTCGGGCATCACGGACAGATATGCCAGTCCCTTCGCCCCATAGCCCTTGGCAAACTCAACCAGAGCGTCAATCTTCTTTCTGGGCATCTCCGCCTGTCCCTTCACATTGATGCCTCGTACGCTCCCTCCGTTCTCCAGAGCACCTGTGAACACTCCGAAACCACAATCCTTCACAAGCTCAGACACATCCGTGAGCTCCATACCAAAGCGGGTGTCCGGCTTGTCGGAGCCGAAACGATCCATGGCATCCTGCCATGTCATACGCTTTAAGGGAAGCTGCACCTCCAGACCGATGGATTCCCTGCACACTGCCGCCACCATGCGCTCCGTCACATCGATGACGTCATCCACATCCACAAAGGACATCTCCAAATCCACCTGAGTGAACTCCGGCTGACGATCCGCGCGCAGATCCTCGTCCCGGAAACATTTTGCTATCTGAAAATACCTGTCATAGCCCGAGCACATCAAAAGCTGCTTGAAAATCTGCGGAGACTGAGGCAGCGCGTAAAAGCAGCCCGGATGCACACGGCTGGGCACCAGATAATCTCTGGCCCCCTCCGGGGTAGAACGATTCAAAATAGGCGTCTCGATCTCCAGAAAGCCCTCCTCACTCAAAAAGCTGCGGATGGCGATAGCGATCTTACTCCTCAGAATCAGATTACGCTGTAAATCAGGTCTGCGCAAATCCAGATACCGATACTTTAAGCGAAGCTCCTCCTTGGTCTTGGAATCAGCCTCAATGGGAAAGGGCGGCGTCTCCGCCTCGGAGAGAACACGCAGTCCGGTGGCACGCACCTCGATCTCACCGGTAGCCAGATTCTCATTGGCAGCGCCCTCACGCTTCGTCACCTTTCCGGTCACGGCCACCACAAACTCGCTGCGCAGCTTCTCGGCCTTCGCAAAATTCTCCGCGCCACAATCGCTCTCCTCAAAAATCACCTGCAGGATTCCCGCGCGGTCGCGCAGATCCACAAAGATGATACCTCCCTTATTCCTCTGCTTCTGCACCCATCCCATAACGGTGACAGTCTCGCCCACATTGGCGGCGCTCAACTCCCCGCAACGATGCGTGCGCTTTAAACCCTTCATTGACTCAGCCATTTTTCCAAACCTCGATTCTGTATTTTGTAAAATTTGATTATTCAGCTCTTTCTGTAAACCAGCCTGTATAGAGGGAATTGTTTGTATGAAGACCCTTGAAAAACGTCAGCGCTTAGCGAGGTCACGAGTTGCGAAGCGACTCGTCGAGCTTAGCGTCTGCTACGTTTTTCATGGAGCGCGAGCGCGTCTGAATACAAATAGTTCCCCCTATTCAGGCGGCGGCTTTAAGCAAGACTGAATAATCACTAATTTTTTAATGGATCTTTATAGAACTCCACAAAATCCTCATATCCTTCCTGCATGAGCTGTTCCTTCTGGAACTTCTTATTCTTGTTCATGCGGACCACCAGCACCTGTGTGCCGTCTTCTCTGGCCGCCTGAGCCTTGGCGATGACCTCGCACAGCCGCTCTCCAGCCACGCCCTTCTCCACCAGATAGGCCACCTGTCTGGGACGGGTGGGCACCTGAAATCCACTCTCCATCAAGAGCAGCACAATCCGCTCGAATCCGATGGAGAATCCGCAGGCGGGAACCTCATTGCCCGTAAACTTCCCCACCATTTTGTCGTATCTGCCGCCCCCGCCGCAACTGCCGCCAAACTCCGGCATGGCAATCTCAAAAATCGTGCCTGTGTAATAACTCATGCCGCGCACCAGCGTGGGGTCAAACACCAATTCAAAAGAGTCCGACTTGGTGGCCTGCACACTGGAAAGGATTTCCTGAAAGGAGTCCATCAGCGCACTGTCCAGACAGTCTCCCAGTCTCTCCGTCAGACAGGCGACGCCGTCCGCCGCACCCTCAACCGCCGCAAACAGCTCCAGATATTTATCGCACTGCGCCTCCGAAAAACCATTCTGCAAAAGCTCTGCCTTCACGCCATCCATGCCAATCTTGTCCATCTTGTCCAGCGTGATGAACACACTGTCATACTCTTCCTCCGAAAAACCCGCATAGGCGGCCATGGCCTTCAGAATCTGTCTGTCGTTGATGCGTATCTGGAAATTCCGAAAGCCCAGCTTCGTTAATGTGGTAGTGGTTGCCAGAATCAGCTCAATCTCCGCCAGATTGGAAGGCTCTCCCAGAATATCGATATCACACTGCATAAACTGGCGGTAACGTCCCCTCTGAGGCCTGTCCGCACGCCACACATTGCCCATCTGCAACGCCTTAAACGGCGTCGGCAGCGCTGCCGCATTGTTGGAATAAAAACGCAACAGCGGCACCGTAAGATCATAGCGCAGACCGGAGTCCACCACATCCTCCTCGGTGACAGCCGCCTCCACATTCAGCTTCTCGCCGCGCTTTAAAATCTTGAAAATCAGTTTCTCATTATCGCCTCCCTGCTTATTTGTCAGATTTGCGATATGCTCCACACAGGGAGTCTCAATGGGAGTGAATCCGAATTTGCCATAAGTGTCCTTGATGACCCCCATGACATAGTCGCGGATTTGCATCTCCCGGGGTAAAATATCTTTCATGCCCGTAGTGGGCTTCTTACTCAACGCCATCTTTTGTGTCACACCTCCACCAGTTCATATTGTCTGCTGCCAAAGCCCAACTTCTCCGCGGCCTCCACAATGTGAATGCCGTTTCTTGACTCCATTCGCTCTATCAGATGCGCCTTTCCGGGATCTTTGGACGCATACACCAGATCCACACAGGCCTGATCCAGAGCAATGGGGTCCAGACTTGCCAGCATGCCGATATCTTCTATCTCAGGGTCCTCCGCCACCGCACAACAGTCACAGTCCACAGACATATTGCACATGACGTTCACAAATGCCATCTTACCGTCAAAATGCTTCACCACAGACTGAGCGGCATCCGCCATTGCCTCCAGAAAATCGTTCTGCTCCGACGACCAGATCTTCTCCACATCTCCGGCGCCGTGAATATATGCCTTGCCGTGGGAGGAAGCGATACCAATAGAAATATTCTTCAAAGCTCCGCCGAAGCCGCCCATGGGATGTCCCTTAAAATGAGAGAGAATCAGCATGGAGTCATAATTTTTCAGATGACTTCCCACATAGTTGACGGCAATCTGCCTGCCGCCATCCACGGGAAGCTCCAGCTCGCCCTCCTCATCCATGATATCCACCTTGGCGATATCCGTCCATCCGTGAAGCTTCATGGTCTCCCAATGCGCCTCGGTGGTATCGCGCTTTCCCTCATATGCGGTATTGCACTCCACGATTGTGCCGTTTACTTTATCGATCACAGGCTTCCAAAAGGGAGGACGGATAAAATTCTGATTGCCCACCTCGCCGGAATGAACCTTCACCGCCACCTTCCCGGGCAGCTGCACCTGCAGCGTGTCATAGAGACGTATGACCGCCTCGGGGGTGCGTTCTCTTTTGAAATATACCTTTGATTTTTCCATAAAACATCCTCCTGTTGATGATAAATTCATGATGATTTACGATGGATTCCGTCTCAGCTTCAACAGCCGCTTCCATAGCGCTGGGCAAACAATGCCTCCTTGCGCGCCAGCATCTCATCCAGCTTGTCAATATACAAGCCCACATCCTTCACATTGTCACAGCGCTCAATGCGCCCGTCGGGCCACACGACCTTGGTGATGCTGCCCGCCCCCAGCGCGACAATGGTCTGCCGTTCCTCCATGATCAGAATATTATAGAGTCCGTATTTTCCGGGCTTTGCATAGCCCACATTCTCAAAGTTTCCCGACATATTCTTCTGTCGATAAAGGTAATAAGGCTCCATGCCCAGTCGCCTTGCCCCCTCTGCGGCGATAGCCATGGTTCTGTCTGTATTTCGCAGCGCCTGGATTCCATTTTCCCGGATCCAATCGCCCAGCCGGGAAGCCCTCTTTATGGCCAGGGAATGAACGGTCAGGCTGTCCGGCGCAAGCTCCGTAACCCGGTCGATGGTGTGCTGCACATCCGCCTCCGTCTCCCCGGGAAGCCCCAGAATCAGATCCATATTAATATTGGTGAAGCCCGCCTCTCTGGCAAGTCCATAGGCCGTAATCACCTGCTCCACCGTGGCCTTTCTGCCGATGATATCCAGTGTCTCCTGCTTCATGGTCTGAGGATTCACGGAGATTCGTCCCACTCTGTGCCGCGCGAGAACCGCCAGCTTCTCTCCGGTGATGCTGTCCGCCCGGCCCGCCTCCACCGTAAACTCCTTCACTGCGTCCAGATCAAAATTTGCCCGCAGCGCAGCAAGCAGCCTGTCCAACTGCTCCGGCTCCAGCGTAGTGGGCGTTCCCCCACCGATGTAGACACTGTCCAGCACTCTGCCCGCCAGCCGCTCCGACACATACTCCATCTCCCGGATCAGACAGTCGATATAGGCATCCGTCATCTGCCGATACCGCCCTATGGGATAGGATGTAAAAGAGCAGTACAGACAGGTAGTGGGACAAAACGGTATCCCTATGTAGAGACTGTAACCCTGCTCATAATGCACATCCTTTAAAATCTCCCGCTCCCGTTCGGCAATCTCAAGCCCCAGCAAAGCCTTCTCATGGCTCGCCTGATAATGCTTTTCAAAGACGTCCAGTATCTCCTGTCTGCCCCTGCCCTGCTCCAGCATTCCATACGCGATCTTCGTGGGGCGTATACCCGTGAGACTCCCCCATGGCAGCACCTTTCCGGTGTAATCACAAAGACTCCTGTAAAGGAATCGCTTACATTCATGTTTATATTCCAGCTCGTCCCGCTCCGCTCCCTCAGGCCGGTACTGCCACTCATACATTCTGTCGCCCAGCTTCAGGGCAGCCCCCTCATCCGCGAGCTCAACCGCCGCCGATAACAGGCTTTCTCCCTCACCCTGCCGCCTCTCCTGCTCCTCTACAGTCTGCTTCCTTCTCTGGGGCGTACTCTCCGGCGTGAGAACCGTCACCGTCTCGCCGGGATAAAAGGCTCTGACCAGAGAATTCACATCATATTCATAATTTGCTCTGTTTAATTCAATTGTCAGCATCACTCTACCCGACTGTTCCTACCGCTCCGCATCATCCGTCACACGCAGAAGGGATTATATTTTTTCTCATGTTCTACGGTGGTACTGCCCCCATGTCCCGGATAGAGCTTTGTATCCTCCGGCAGGACAAACAGCTTTTCCCGGATGGAGCGCACCAGAGTGCTCATGCTGCCTGTGGGGAAATCCGTTCTGCCCACCGACTCCTGAAAAATCGTATCTCCGCAGATGCAGAAGCCCGCCTCCTCAAAATAATAGCAACAGCCTCCCGCCGTGTGGCCGGGTGTTGCTATCACTCTGCAGCGGATTCCCGCAATCTCCAATTCTTCTCCGTCCCGCACATAGACATCGGCCTCCACCGTGCAGGCTCTGCCGAAATTCTCGGACACATTCTGGTATGCGTTCTGCAGAAGCTCCATCTCATCCTTGCAGGCAAAAACCTTGACAGCATCATATCCATGATTCTCCGCCACTTCATTTGCCGCCGCCCGCAGAGCCTCCACGCCCCAGATATGGTCAAAATGACCGTGAGTCAGGAGAATTCCCGCCACCCGGAGTCCGTTCTTGCGGAGATTGGCGAAAATCTGCCTGCCGACATCCGCAGGGTCCACCACGATGCATTCCTCTGCGCCCTCTCTGTATAAAAAATAGGTATTGGTGCTGCAGACTCCAAGCACCATACGTCCGATTTTCAAATCGCTCATGCGTCCTTCCCTTTCTGATTCCAACTTTCCTGATTCCAACCTTTCCAGCTGTTCCATTCGTTCCATCAGCTCGAGGTTCTCTCAATATCGATGACGCTCTCGATGCCCCGTATTCTATCGATGATACGGTTCAACTCCTCCACACCGCTGATTTCAAAAGTCATCTGCAGTGTGGCCGTCCCCTGCTTGCTGGTACGGGTATTCATGGAGAGAATATTGATATTCTTCTCTGTCATGACCTTGGCGATATCCGCCAACAGGCCGTTTCTGTCGCTGGCAAAAATCTGAATCTCCGCCTCATATTTATCCGACGCAGCGTGCTCCGGGGCCTGCCATTCGGCATCCAGAAGTCTGACCCGCTCCAACTCGGGAAGATTCAAAATATTGATACAGTCGGTTCTGTGGATGGAGATGCCTCTCCCTCTGGTGACAAAGCCAACAATCTCGTCCCCCGGCACGGGAGAACAGCATTTGGAAAAACGCACGGACAAATCCGCGATTCCCTTCACCACAATACCGGTCTTGGACTTTATCTTTCCGGGACGGTTTATGTTGACAGCCGCCGTCTCCGCAATACTCTGCAGAACTTCCTCGTTGGTGAGCTCTTTCCTGTGCTCCTTGTCATAGAGCTCCTGCATCTTATTGATGATCTGTCCTTCCTTCAGAGCGCCGTGCCCCACGGCAGCCAGCACGCTCTCCCAGTCCCGGAAACCGTACTTGCGCAGAATGGCATCCATATATTCCGGTTTGGAAAAATTGGACAGATTGATGCCCTTTGTCTTGCAGTAAGCGTTCAGAAGCTCCTTACCTTTGGTAATATTATCTTCCTTCAGCTCGCTTTTAAACCACTGATGGATCTTATTCTTGGCCTGGGTGCTCTTCACCACATTCAGCCAGTCTCTGCTGGGCCCCTTGGAATTCTGGGAGGTGATGATCTCAATCCGGTCGCCGTTGCGGATCTCGTAATCGATGGTCACCAGTCTGCCGTTTACTCTGGCCCCCACCATTTTATTGCCCACAGCGGAGTGAATGCTGTACGCAAAATCGATGGTGGTGGAACCCGCGGGCAGATTTTTCACCTCGCCGCTGGGCGTAAAGCAATAAACGCTGTCCGAGAACAAATCCAGATCATTCTTCAACAGATTCATGAATTCTCTGTTGTCGGACATGTCCTGCTGCCACTCCAGAATCTGCCGCAGCCAGACCAGCTTCTCCTCTTCCTGCCCCTCTACCTTCTTGCCGTCGGAGGCCTCCTTGTATTTCCAATGGGCAGCGATACCGTACTCCGCCGCCTTATGCATCTCAAAGGTGCGGATCTGCACCTCGAAGGGCTGTCCCGTACTTCCGATCAATGTCGTGTGCAGGGACTGATACATATTCGCTTTGGGCATGGCTATATAATCTTTAAAACGCCCGGGAATGGGCTTATACATCTCGTGAATCACGCCCAGAGCCGCATAGCAGTCTTTTACCGTGCTCACAATAATACGCACGGCAAACAGATCGTAAATCTGATCCAGAGTCTTATTCTGGTTCTTCATTTTCTTATAAATACTGAAGAAATGCTTCACGCGCCCGTCTATCTTGGCAGTGATACCCGCATTTTCCACATGCTTGCTCACCTCGTCCACGATGCCCTGAATATAACTCTCGCGCACGCTCTTGCGCACCGCGATCTTATCCACCAGATCATAATAGACCTCCGGCTCCAGATACTTTAAGGACAGATCATCCAGCTCCGTCTTAATCTTGCTGATACCCAGTCTCTGAGCGATGGGGCAATATATCTCCAGTGTCTCCTTGGCAATGCGCTGCTGACTCTCCGGCTTCTGATATTTTAGTGTCCGCATATTGTGCAGACGATCGGCCAGCTTGATCATGATGACACGGATATCCTTGGCCATGGCGAGAAACATTTTGCGCAGATTCTCCGCCTGCATTTCCAGCTTGACATCCGACCGGTCTCCTCCGGCGGAGAGCGGAATCTTCTCCAGTTTCGTGACGCCGTCCACCAGAAGCGCCACATCATGACCGAATTCTCTCTCCAGATCTTCCTCGGTCATCACGGTGTCCTCCACCACATCGTGGAGCAGACCCGCTACAATGGTCTCCTTGTCCAGCTCCAGATCCGCCAGAATAGTCGCCACATTTAACGGATGAATGATATAGGGCTCCCCGGACTTGCGCAACTGATCCTTGTGAGCCTCCCGCGCTATATCGTAAGCTTTGGAAATCATGGAAATGTCATCGCTGGGGTGATATTTCTGGACATGAGCAACAAGCCTCTGATACAGGGTATCAGGGGCTACGAATTCCTCCGCTGCGCTTATCTTGTCCTCCTCAAAAATCACTCCGCTTTTTTCTTCCGTCATAACTGCTCCATGATTCAAAAGTTTGATTCAAAAATGTCCTTACAAATTACTTGCCGGGATAACAAATTGCAGACTCCAGACGATACCCCGGAATCCTATCCCGCCCTTTCAATCCTGCAAGCTCTATCAGAACTACCACGCCTACCACCACGCCGCCAAGTGATTCGATCAACTGAATCATGGCCTCTGTGGTGCCGCCGGTGGCAATCAGATCGTCCACCAGCAAAACCCTCTGCCCGGGCTGGATGCTATCCTTATGCATCTCGATGACAGCCTGCCCGTATTCCAGATCATATGTCTTCTCCACAGTCTCGCAGGGAAGCTTCCCCTTCTTGCGGATCAACACAAAGGGCTTTCTCTGATTATACGCAATCGGCGTCCCAAATATAAATCCGCGCGATTCCGGCCCCGCAACCACATCATAATCCAGATCCTTTATCAGCTCCTGCATGCTGTCGATGGCTAGATGCAGACCATCTGCATCCTGCAGAACGCTTGTCACATCACGGAAAATAATACCCTTCTCTGGGAAATCAGGAATGCTTCTCACATATTCTTCCAATTTTTTCATTATTATACCCCCTGTTCTTCTGTGAAATCCTACTTTTACACATTTAAAACCGCACTGCATCCAGCTGCTTTTTTACAACATACTTGATGATCTCGCCTCTGGTGACAATTCCAATAAACACGCTCCTGTCGTCTATCACAGGCACAAAATTCTGTACCTGCGCCTGCCCCAGAAGCTGTTCCATATTGGTGTCGATACACACAGGCTTCACCTTGCCGTTTTGAATGATATCCCGGAGTGTCATCTGCTCCACGCGCTTCATGGTCACATCTTCCAACTGCTCATTGTGATCCAGAATATCCCAGAGAAAATCACCCTCGCTGACCACGCCTACATACCGATCCTCCACATCTATCACAGGCACAGCGGTAAAACCGCTGCGTCTGAGCCTCTCCAGCCCCTGTCTGAGCGTCATATTATCCCGCAGATATGAAACCTCTGCCTTGGGCAAAATAAAAGATGCTATGTTCACTGCAATACTCCTCTGTGCTTTGTCCCTGTCAACTTTATCCTTGGCAGCCCTCCGCCGCTGTTACTTCTTGCCGCAGCACTTCTTGTACTTCTTCCCGCTGCCGCAGGGGCAGGGATCGTTGGGATATACCTTGGCCTCTTTTACGATAGTGGTGGAAGACTTCTGCTCCTTGTAGAGCGCCTTCTGAGTCTCCTTGTCAAAGATATCGTCCCACTCCTCCAGACCATAGAGCCAGTCGGCCTCAGCTGCCACCATATTCTTGTAGAGTAGCTCCTTGTCAAAGCCAAGCTGAACCTGCGTCTCCTCTTCCATCTCCTCGATGGGATTGGGCTCTTTCAGACTGTCATTGATACCGTCCAAAAATCCGGTCATAGTCATGATACTCACGCCGAACTTGTCCGCCAGCTCCTTCACAGTACCGGACACCACCTCGTCGGGATTTTTCAGAAGCTTTGCGTAAATATCCTTCTCCTCCTGAAAATAAGCTGCCCAAATCTGCTGCAGCGTATTTCTGTCTGCCGTTTCATTATATGCGACCTTGCGCCACTGTTCCAACAATGCCATAATCATTACCATCCTTATTTTTATTTTTAAATCCTGATTTTCAAAAAAGTGCTAAGAGTAATGCCAAAGCAATACTGATGCTCTGACATTACTCTGTAAGTATATAACAGTTCCTTCCAAAAAACAATATTTCACCCGGAATTTATTGTAACTGTTCGGCTTTATGCTTCAGAGGATGCATTTTGTTAGAGAATGTCAAATCACTTCCGGCCGTTCTCTTACAAAATACTGGAGGGGGCTAGCCCATCAGCATCAGAACTTTGCAGTCCTCCTCGCTAGTTGCCTGTTCAGCCCCACCCGAGCAAGACACTCTGTTTTGGAAACGCCAACCCCTATCCGGTTCAAAACTAATTTTTCGTCAACCTTAAAAACATCATCTTCTTTGCTAAAATCTAACATATACTTACTCCCTCGCTTTCAAATGGATTTAAACTTCGTCCAACACTGAAATATCCATATAGGTAATATAGACTTTGCTACTTACCGCTTCTCTCTCAATTAGCCCACTCTTTAAAAAGAGCTGCATGGAATTACAAACAACCTTATATGAAAAATGCAGTTTCTTTGCCAACTGGCTGTAGGAATACTGAATCTGGTGCATATTTTTATCCGGACTTTTTTCTCCTTCCTGCTGAACCAGTCGGAAAAGTTTAACATAAAAAGCGCAAGACATGGGGGTAAGATTAACCTCCCTGTCCTCTGCTACTTGCCGTGCATAAAGTACAATATCTGCATTACATGGAAACATATGTAAAGTTTACTCCTCTTCCGGGGCATCATTGAACTTTGACCACGCCAATTCAAAAATCGTCTTTCCGCTTACTTGCAGCTTAATCCTAGGATCAAAGCTCCTTATAAACTTGCCTTCAAAATTTATCATAAATAGTCCCTTCCCTCATCATGGCATAACATACATATAAAGTCAACACATTTTCAGAATCATGACTTTTCACAACCTATTTTCAAAGTATAAAAACAGCGGTATGAAAAAGTATACATTTTCATACCACCTCAACCATCTGGACATAAAGCAAAGAGAGTGTGCTTGCACACTCTCTTGTATTAATTATTATATCATTCAATATCTTCTCTTGGTTCTGATGCCATGTTTCTATCATCCGCTTGTTTCGCAAACGAATTAGCATTATTTCCACTATTTACTTTTGCTTTCCATTCGGACATTGATACCCCCGTTTCCTTAGTTTGCTTTTCTGCTCCTTTTTTAACATACAGATCATTTTCCCCTCTCGTAAAACCTCCTAAAACTTCTTTTACGCTGTGCTGCTTTCCAATAATAGTCACATCAATATCATTTACACATGGATAAAGCCATGGCATCCTTTTTGCTAATCTTTCTAACATCTCAGTAATATCAAAAGATGTCATTTTTTCCCGCGAATCATAAACTGAATACTGTCTGTGTTCAAATCCTTCTTCTTTCATAAACCGACTAATATCTTTATATGCCTTTTTATAAAATTTAGGATTTATACTAAATTGAGGGCGTGGGTAATTCTTTGCCAATGCGTCTTGACTCAAGTCAAAAGTAATCTGTTTACGGCTTGGCTTTTCTATATCTATTATATCTCTCATATCAAGTTCTCTTTGCATACTTTTTCCTCGCCTGTGCTAATACATCTTCCCATTTCCCATCATCTTCATAAAATTTACAGGATGTTGCAAGATCCAAAAACCACTCTGTTCGGGATATTCTCACAATATTTACCCAAATATGAGAAAAATCATCCTTATGTCCACGATCGGCAAAAGAAAGAACTTCTCCATCCGACACACAGGGGAGATTCTTAGCTTCAAATTCTCTTTTTATTGTCTCATAGATATCTTCCATGGTATAATCGCTTGCCTCTACCAACTCTTTGTCAAATATAAAATCCACTCGCATAAATTATCTATCTCCTATATCAGTCAATTTATTACCTAACCTAAGTAAACCACACGACACATTCACTGTCAACTTCCTCACCGCAAATAACTAATCCAAGGACAACTCATATTTCTGAGTCTTTCTCCTTCTATACTCTATTTCTAATACAGTATAGTCAAGTTAAAAAATATCTCCTTTATTCTTTCTCACCCGCATACTCGTTTGTCTGCATTTTTGAGTTTTCTCTTCCAGTATATCCCGCATTCCTGCTCGGACTGTTTACCGCATTCCTCCATGAACTCATGCTCATTGCATTCATTTCTTTTGCGTTTGATTTGGCACTTTCTTGTTCTTTATCGGCTCCACCAAGAGATTTATCTAACCACCCACATTTTTGCCTATATATTTCTTTGTCGTTTTCAAAAGATGCTACTAAATTAAATTCTTTCGTATTGTCAAATATCTTTACATTATCGCACAAAGGAATAACTTCCCCTAAAGTCCTCAAAGATGCCTCATATCTTGCCCTTATGACTTCTTCTGGAATTCCATGACCGCCTTTTTCTACTCTTCCTTGCACTCTTTTTACGGCCAAGTCTGCACTATCCAACCCCACATAGTACATATTTACTTTAAATCCACTTGCCTTAGCTTGCTCTATAAGAGACATTATGGCTTTGCCTGCTAATGTTGTTTCATGATTGAAGGAAATACCATTTTTTATGTTGTATTGAATTCTATCTAGCGTTTCCTTCATTGCAACAAACTGATCCCGTTTATTTTGCCAATTTCCTTTTTGTTCTTTCAGAATTTCATCAGCATTAACTCTTTTCGTGTCCTGCAATTCACTTGAAAGAATACCGCTATATAAAGTAGATTTACCTGCACCATTTACTCCAGCAATGATTATATATCTTTTGTCCATTAGAAGATCCCTTTCTTAATCGTTTCCCTCTGCTTCTGCTGTGTAAAAAAATTAAGAACTGCTACATAAAACTCCCGTTCGACTCCTTCCTCAATATTGGGGATTTCATCAAATGCACTGATTGAAGGCTCGAATACCTTTTTGCATTCCTCATATATTCTGTGAATCTCTTTTGCCTTCTTTGTTACCTGTTTTGACATATTATCAGCTCCTTTCAGCCTCATCAACTGCTTGTTCTACTATATTTTCCCTGCCAGTCTGCCCTATTCCCTGCGCCGGACTGTTTACCGCATCTTTCCACGCACTCATTCCCATGGTGCTTGCATTCTTTTCTCCTTTTTCTGCCTGTCTCGCTTTTTCTCCTCTCTCCATGCTATCTTTTACAATCTTGTATAAATGCTCTGGCTGTGAATGATCCCCTATATCCGAAAATTTAGCAGAAGCGGCTACAAGTGCATCTCTCATATATTCGCTGTTGTCTTTAAATAAATTTCTGTCCAAACCAAAGCCATTGCTATCTGCAAAATCACAGCAGAAAGTAACCGTTGTTCTGGTATTACCTTCCCGAAAAGGATGCACTTTCCACAAATCAGCCATATGCTTTGAAAATTCAACTGCCTTCTCATCCAAAGTCAACTTGTTCCAATCAGTAGCATTCATTTTGGTCAGAATCATGTTGGCTTCCCTTTGAATCTCATCACATTCCGTATATTCCACAGATAATCCACCCAAAACTCTTTCTGGTTTTTCTATGTTAATTATTCTAGGAGATCCTGCCCACTCATATACATCTTTAAATATTGCTTCATGTATTTTACACAAATGAGCAAAGTCAAACTTTCCTTCGATGGGATTTTGAACCATCTCTCTCATGTTTAAACTTGTATAATGTGCTTCTGCTCTATTTAGAGTATCTCTGTCCGTGATATTCAGCGTATTTTTTAACAGTCCATTTTTTCTATCCATATAAGGATCTACAAATACCTTCATGTAGTCTACTCCTTAACCCTGTACTCTTTATCCAAAATTGCTCGGATATCTGCTGTTGTTATTTCTCCTCTCTTTTCTTTCTCAACTAGTTGCAGAAATTCTTCAGTTGGTTCTAATCCATCCACCTTAATCATACCCAAGGCATAGTTCCATGCCGTTTCTTTATCTACTGCCATTGTTCCACTCCTCCTTTTATCCTGTTTTATTTATTATGCCACAAATTACATATAAAATCAACACATCTCAGTTCAGATGATTTTTCACTTCATTCAAAATTTCTTCATCCGTCATCTTGATATTTTTTCCCATTGCAATGTATCTTCGCAATGTATCTGCCATATTCTCCTTGTATTCTGTTGCAAGCTGTTCTTTTAGCCCTTCTGCCTTGTTTACAAAAAATCCCTTTCCCGGCACCATATACAATATTTCCGCCTCAGAAAGACTTTCTAATGCTTTTTGTGCCGTAGATCTTCCGCAATTATACAGTTCAGACACCTCTGTTAAAGAAAGCACTTTATCTCCCGGTCTTAACTCATCACAGATAATAAGAGCAATGATATCTTCTCTGACCTGCTCCCAGATGGTAAAAGGCTGTTTATAAGTGTGGGCCCCCGCGGCGTTATTGTAGGTGTTTGTGTTCTGGGGTCTGCCGTGTGGCGTGTGCGTTAGCTCACGGGGAGTTA
>JAIDDH010000158.1 GCA_029055435.1 Acetatifactor sp. | reverse complement strand
GACTTATCCGTTTTTGACCCGCTTACGCTTCCTGCATAATCCGCTTCCGGCAGGATTCCCTCATCCACCACATTAATAGAAAGTTTTCTGCCCTGTTTGATAATCCCGTTAATAAAGTGCGGTGCAGCAAGGCTGACGAGCACCCTGTCATGCCCAATGATCCCTACATGGGCCACCAGCGTCCATGTGGGTTTATCTCCATTCATTGCCCCGACCACTGTAACGGGCATGGGGTACAGTGCTAATTGTGAACCGATATTTTTCTTCATTTTCATCCGCTCCTTTATTTATTTTGTATTCTGACGCAATGTCAATATAATTATAATAAATTTATTCTGACACATTGTCAATACATTTTATAAAGTTTTCTATATTTGATTGTTTGCCTCCATAATTAATTGTGTCATATGCTTTTTGACATCATGTCAACATATTTATAGTTGCTTTTCCCAAGATTCAGCATTAATATACACCAACTACGAAAAGAGGAATCGTTCTTATGGACAAACAATCTACACTATACCAGCTAATGGGTATGCGCATAAAACAGCATCATGAACAGGATCACGGAACAAGATGGGGACTACCAGAGCACAGCCGATTGCCCTGCATAAAAAAATGGAAAAAGGCGTCCATCTTTCGATAAAACGCCTTGTCCCTGCTTGTTTTAAATAAATAGTTACTGGCCTGCTTTCGCAGGTATTTATTTTCTTTCTGGCTTTTATAAGCCGTTTCTTCTTTCATAACCCCCCGCAAACTCTAATGTTTACGGGCTTTCAAGCGTCATCTCTTTGACGCTTTTCGCTCTCCGAGCAGAGCTCGAACCTACAACAACTCAGGATAAGCCGAGTGCTCTACCATTGATATGATCACATACTGTAAAATCTGTCACTCACCCAGAAAAACGCTGATTAATGTTTTCATGAATCATTATTTTGCGGACAAGATGGATGCCGATTTTATAAAGCAGGGGCCTGAGGTTATGATCGGCTTCCTTTAGTTTTTCACGAATATTGATATGCTGGGGACAGTGCTTTTCACACTTGCCGCAGCCAATGCACTGTGATGCAAAACCGGGTTCCCTGCGCAGCCCTACGTTCTGGACAAACCCAAAGCGGGCGGAGGACTTTTTCTCCATATACATCAGATTATAGTAATAGAAATTGCCCGGAATATCCACTCCCTTAGGACAGGGCATACAGTACCTACAGCCTGTGCAGCCCACTTTTTCCCGCTCACGGATAACCTGTTTGATCTGCTCAACAATCTTCCTGTCTTCTTCTGTAAAATGCCCCGGTTCAGCCTCTGATGCGATGCGGATGTTCTCATTTATCATATCTTCAGAGTTCATGCCGGAAAGCACACAGGTCACTTCCGGCTGATTCCACAGCCAGCGCAGCCCCAGTTCAGCGGGCGTGTAACCCTTGCTGTCAGACGCAAGTATCTCTTTTGCCTTATCCGGCAGATTGACCAGCTTGCCACCCCGGAGCGGTTCCATAATGATCACCGGAATCCCTTTTTCTGCCGCCGCCTGAAGGCCCTTTTTTCCCGCCTGAGTATGCTCATCCATATAGTTATACTGAATCTGGCAGAAATCCCAGTCATAAGCATTCAGAATTCTCAGGAACATTTCCGTATCACCGTGGTAGGAAAAACCGATGTTACGGATACGGCCTTCTGCTTTCTGGCGCCGGATCCAATCTTCAATACCCAGCGTCCTAAGATGCTCCCATTCCGCATAATCCGTAAACATATGCATTAGGTAATAATCAATATGGTCTGTGCGGAGACGAGACAACTGCTCGCTAAAAGTTTTATCAATTGCCGCAGAGGAGCGCATGACATACTGCGGAAGCTTAGTGGCAATATAGACCCTGTCACGGCACTTGTTTTCATCCAGAATCCGTCCGAGACATTCCTCATTGCCAGGGTAAATATAAGCGGTATCAAATAATTGACACCCTTTTCGATAGCAAGAAGGACTTCCTTCTCAGCCTTTTCATAGTCGATGACATTTCCTTTTTTGCTGAATCTCATACAGCCATAACCCAACTGAGAAATCTGATTACCGTATCGGTCAAGTCTGTATTTCATACCGCTTTCTCCGCTTCGCAAGCCGCCCGGACAGCTTTTGCCAGCTGGTCTGCGCAGGAAGAAGTGTTTTCCGTTTTATAGTTATAATGGAACATCACAAAATCTCCTCCACTTTCTCTTTTACATGGTCTATGGCTTCCGTCGGCTCAAACCGGGCAACAATATTACCTTCACGGTCGATCAGGAATTTTGTAAAATTCCACTTGATGTTGCCATTGTTTTTATAATCCTTGTCCATCTTTTTAACAACGCCCTTCAGTATAAGAGCCATAGGACCCTTGCCAAAACCGCCAAAGGAAGTGTTGGCGGAAAGATATTGAAATAACGGGCTGGCATTTTCGCCCAGCACTTCAACCTTGGAAAACTGCGGGAAAGTGATCCCGTAACGTCCTGTGCAGAAAGAATGGATCTCCTCATCGCTGCCGGGAGCCTGTTCGGCAAATTGATTGCACGGGAAATCCAGAATCTCAAACCCGTCCTTCTGATGGAGCTCATACAAATCCTGTAGCCCATCATACTGAGGTGTGAATCCGCATCCCGTAGCGGTGTTGACGATTAAAAGCACTTTCCCTTTATACTCGGAAAGCGGTACTACTTTTCCATCCTGCGTCTGTACTGTAAAATCAAAAATACTCATAATGTTTCCTCCTGAATTTTCATACATGATTTACTGCCATCTTTACTGTAGGAGCAGATACGATGCAATATATTCCATACCAGCCTCTGCCGCAATCCCCGGATCGTTCATGTTAAAACAAATGTTTATGGCATTTTCTTTTGCCGCAAGGGCAAAATGGCAAAGGGCGATCCCTAAGTCTATCTTCTGCATATCACCTGCCGCTTCACTGGCAAAGCCTTTTGTTCTCTTCAGATAAAAATGAACACCATTTTTATCTACCAAAACACGCCATGGCTGCTTGTTGACCGCTGAGGGAGCCCAGCGGACCATTTCCAGAACTTCTGCCAACCTGCCTGCCTTTTCCTTCGTCAAAGGTATATCAAATGTGCTGTCGAAGAAAATCGCTTCAAACGGATTCCTGCTGTCCGCCCTGATGGCTTTCCGCATCATATTCTCACGGATAGACATTTTCCCTGCCGGGTATCCCAGTGGGCTTACGCAGGGCATCATTTCATTCTGTTCCAATACCATCGCACGCTCAAAAGCGGAACGGTCCATAGTGCCGCCGATCCAGACTGTGCCAATCCCAATGGACTGCGCATATAGCACGAACGTCTCAAAGGAATAACCAAAAGCCTCCTCCATATGCGGCATACGGGGAGCCTTTGCTCCCACATAGAGGTCTGTGCCGCTGACAACAGGACATGTAAGAGCATGCTTTTTACTATCCAGGAATTTGAAACTGACAGGTATTCCATATGGATTTTCTATGTTTTCCATAAACAAAGCTAACTTCTTCAGATCATCCTCATTGACTTCCCTGCCATCAAATGTCCGGACACTTCTCCGGCGGCGGACCAGTTCTGTAATGTTTTCCATTATCCTCTCCTCCTGCTGCTGTGCTTTTCCATCAGAACATTCAGTTCACTCAATGCAAATTTTTCTTCATATCATGATATCCCATTAACACGATCCAGACATAAGCGCATGTTTTTGGTATCATAAGCATACCGATCATAGGAAGTGCATCTGCAAAAAGCACTACCGGAATATAAAATCCGAAACTCAACACAATCGCCAGCCACATAAACCGGAATGCCCTGTCGTCTGCTCCGCGTGTTTTTCTGTAAAAAAGAACAATGATGATCAGCCCAAGCAATAAAAACGGAATATTCCTGTAGATTCCCCATGACAGCGGTGCATCTGCGGATGTCCATTCATTTTGTGGGAACAGACACAAAGCGATTCTTAAAGCCGCCAACAGGCAGATACAGGCAGTTAAGCCATTCTGTCCCTGCACACGATAACGGATTCGCCATATATAATACAGCAGCACATAAAATAAAGTCATGGTAACAGAAGTAACCAGCTTGCCAATGCCAAGCGCCACAGTGAAATTTTCCAGACCTGTCGTACATAATGCATAGGCCCGTGGAAGAAGATGGAACGCATCACCGCTGCCGAGGATTACCGCCATCAGCCCAAACCAAAAATACTGCCTTTCCTTCCTGCCTTTAATCATCATCCTGATTCCGATGGTAATGACCAAAAGTAAATACACAACGTCAAACAATGTTTCCATGATTGCCCGCATAATCATTGCCCTTTCTCTTTACAATTCCTTTTCCGTGTCAAGATAACCCGTCAAGCAGTTTATACAGAAGCCGATATAGCTGCTGTGCCTCCTGCGGTTCCAAATCAACACAGGCCCCCAGGCTCGCAGGAATCGAAACCGCCTGTTTCTTCAAGTCCTCGCCTTTCTGTGTGATGGAAACAATCAGATTCCGTTCATCTGCTTTAGAGCGGTTTCGTACCACATAGTTTTTCTCTTCCAGTTTTTTCAGCACAGGGGTAAGCGTACCGGAATCCAGATAAAGACATTTCCCAAGCTCCGTGACCGTTACCTCCTTTTTCTCCCACATTACCATCATTGCAATATATTGGGTATATGTCAGGTCAAGTTTGTCAAGATACGGTTTATATCTCCTGATCACTTCTTTGGAACAGGCATAGAGCGGAAAACATAACTGGTTTTCAAGTTTTAATCTGTCGTATTCGTTGTTTGGCATATTATCATAACTCCTCATAGCATTTTTATGCTACACACTATATCTTCCTTCGCATTATAAATTGTATAAAATTAAATTTTGCAAAATGCTTATTTAGATTGTATGCAATTAATCTTGATTTGTCAACTATATTTTCTATTTTTTAGCAAATCTGAATGTATTAATATAAGCCATGACTTTATGAGACAGATTTGGAATTGGAAGCAACCGCAGCGCACAATAAAAGGCGCCTATCTTCCGATAGAACGCCTTGCCCTTGCTTATATCACTGTTTGTTTTCAGTTAAATTCCGTTCGTACAAATCCGCAAACTTCTCCAGCGCCCCACGGATTTCTATATGCTGGGGGCAGATTCGTTCACACTTTCCGCACTTGATACAGTCCACAGCCTTGCCAAAATTCATGGAATGTCTCTCATAGTACATATTCGTCTTCTTACCGGTGGCAGCATACATATTGTACAATCCAAAATAGGCGGGAATATTGATATTCTTGGGGCACTCTTCCATGCAATACCTGCAGTTCGTACATGGTGTCATATTGCTGTTCACAATATCAGTAATTCGTTGCAGCATCTCCCGCTCTTCCTTGTCAAGCGGCTGAAAATCCCTCATATAGGAGGTATTGTCTATAAGCTGTTCCAAATTGCTCATGCCGCTTAATACCATCATACAATTGTCCAGAGATGCGGCATAGCGAATGGCATAGGATGCGGGTGACCCCTGAGCACCCCTTTTCTCCATCTCGTTTCTGGCTTCCACAGGGAGATTTGCCAGACTTCCGCCCTTTACAGGCTCCATGGCGATAACCGGTTTCCCATGACGGCAGGCCACCTCGTAACAAGCTCCCGACTGAATTGCCGCGCTGTTCCAGTCCAGATAATTGATCTGAAGCTGCACAAAATCCATCTCCGGATATTTTGTCAGGATTTCGTCCAGCAGCTGCGCATCATCATGATAGGAAAACCCAATGTTTTTCACCAGCTTTTGTTCTTTTAATCTGCAGAGGAACTCAAAACCACCATATTGTAAGGTGCTTGTATATCTCTCTTTTCCCATATTATGAAGCAGATAATAGTCAAAATATTCTACTCCACAGCGGCGCAGTTGTTCTTCAAAATACCTCGGATATTCCTCCGATGCTTTCACGCGCAAAATGGGCATTTTATCCGCCAAAACATATCGCTCTCTTGGATATCGGTCTACCAGACAGCGCTTTACTGCGCCTTCCGATTGTTCTCCGTGATAAGGGTATGCTGTGTCAAAATAAACAAAACCTTGCTCCAGAAAATGGTCCACCATTTGACACATCTGTTCATAGTCAATACTTTTTACATCCTCCGGATCCGTCAGCGGAAGCCTCATTGTTCCAAAACCTAATTTTTTCAACCGTATACATTCTCCTTTTTATTTTAACTTTCATTTAGGCGTTTGCGAAACTCTCACTTTCGTAATCAGAATTGGGCAGATTGTATACTCCATAAGCAGACCCTAGCGAACCGTCGGTACTTAGACGCTGTACTTTAGCGTCTTA
>JAIDDH010000157.1 GCA_029055435.1 Acetatifactor sp. | reverse complement strand
CTCCACGGATATGGTGGCGCAGCACACCTTCACGCTGGCGCTGACGCTCTCGCAGAAGCTGCCTCATTATGACAATTATGTCAAATCCGGTGCTTATGCGGCGCAGGACCGGTTTTCCAATTTTGACATTCCTTTTTATGAGCTGGCAGGCAAGACCTGGGGTATCGTAGGGATGGGAAATATCGGGAGGCGGGTGGCAAAGATTGCTACGGCTTTCGGCTGTAAGGTCATCTTTTATTCCATCACGGGCAAAAGCGCCTGTACCGAGTATCCCCAGGTGGACAGGGACACGCTGCTTTCCGAGAGCGATTTTCTCTCTCTGCACTGTCCGCTGAGCGAGCTCTCCCGAAACTTTATTGACAAAGCCGCGCTGAAAAAGATGAAAAAGACCGCAATTTTGATCAATGTGGCGAGAGGGCCTGTGGTGAACAATACGGATTTGTATGAGGCCCTTATGGCGGAGGAGATTCTGGCGGCAGGTCTGGATGTGGTGGAGCGGGAGCCCATCACCTTGGACAATCCTCTGAGCAGGTTTATGGACAGCAATCGGCTGATTATCACGCCTCATCTGGCGTGGGCCAGCGTGGAGGCGCGCACCCGCTGTGTGAGGGGCGTCTATGAGAATATCCGGACTTTTCAGCAGGGCGAAAATCAAAATGTTGTGAATCCTTGACAAAACTGCCGATTCATTGTAAGGTAGTAGTACTTCCGGTGCGGACGAGCAAAGGGGATTTGCAATGATAGAAAAACTGAAAGAGCTCTTTCTAAAGTATGAGGAGATTATAGCGTATCTGATTGTGGGCGGACTGACCACGCTGGTGTCATGGGGCGCAAAGTTTTTAGCCAATTTTTTGTTTTTTAATAACACCATGCACCCCTCGGGTTTCGAGAATGCTGTGTTGAGTATTATTAACTGGACTGCCGGTGTAATTTTTGCTTATTTTACGAATCGTAAATTCGTTTTTAAGAGCAAGGATCCTATGCTGAAGGAGGCGCCCAAGTTTGTACTCTCCCGCGTGTCCACTCTGATTCTGGATATGGTGGTGATGGATGTTCTGAGTGTACGGCTGGGTGTTCATTTGATGATTGCCACCGTAATCTCCGCCGTGCTGGTCATTATCGCAAATTATGTGTTCAGCAAGCTCTTTGTCTTTAACAAGAAGGAATCTTAAGAATCATAAAAGCAGCCCCTGAGCGGGCTGCTTCTCTGACTATTCTGTAATTTTACCATTTTATATCCACTTTCATAAAAGGAATTCTATATTCTTCCTTTTTATATTTTATGAATCTATCTTTGTAATATCTGAGTTCCGTAAAATGTTCATATTCTATTTGAAATTTCTTATAGGGATATTCTTCCGCTTCTTTTTCCAGATTTATTCTAACCAGATAAGCAATGAAGCACGCAGTCAGGACGCGGTGTATCGGATTGTGCGTTCCGGTACATATGATGCTGCCCTGACGGGCCGGGGGCGGAGAGTCGCCTTCCAGAATGCAGCGACGCCGGATATCTTTTTTCTGAATCAGACGGATAGTGTCCTCCAGAACCAGATAACCTTTCAGACGTCTGGAAGGGTTATTCACAAGTTGATTTCTAAAATATTCCACAAAAAGTGCCGTAGTCTCTTCCATTTCCTGATATCGTAAGATTTCATCTTCCTTCATTTGTTGCTCTCGCGGCTTGTCCATTGTGTTTTACCTCCGTAGCAATTCACTATAATATTAATAATAACACAAATTAATTCATATTTGCGTCCATTTTAGAAACTTTAAAATCAAAAGTTGAAATACACTATAGATATGGAACGAACAGAGAAAATTATGCAAGGCGATGTGCCCATTGTAGGGGCTAATATAAGACGTCTTCGTAAGAAGAATCATATGAGGAATATTGATGTCATAATACAGTTGCAGCTGACGGGTATGCCATACAGCAGCAGTACGCTCAGCAAGATAGAGCGCGGCCGCAGCAATCCGCCCGTGGCATTGCTGGTGGCGTTGACAGATATTTTCCAGTGTGATTATAATGCCTTTTTTGAACAGGATACAGATTAAGACCATGTAGGGTATCAGTGGGAACCGAAACCTTACATGGTCTTTTTTATTATATATATGCCGCCATATCAGCTACAAGTCTGGCAGAGTGTTCAGCTGCTGCTTTTTCAAAGAGAGGGTAGTCCATCTCGGCGCTGCCGTCGGCCTTGTCGGAGATAGCGCGGATAATCACAAAGGGAATTCCATTGACATAAGCGCCGTGGGCAATGGAGGCGCCTTCCATCTCTGCGCAGTCTCCATGAAATACATTGATTAATCTGTCTTTTACTGCACTGTCAGAGATAAACTGGTCGCCGCTGACTACTCTCCCGTAAGTGCAATGGATATCGCTGCAGACTTTCTCACAGGAGGCTTTTGCAAGCTCCATCATGCGGGTGTCCGCAGGAAATTCCAGACGGCCCATCTGGGGAACCTCTCCCACCTGATAGCCAAAGATGGTCACATCCATGTCGTGATGGAGTGCATCTCTGGAAATCAGAATATCTCCGATATTCAATTCTGCGTTCAGTGAACCGGCGACGCCGGTGTTGATGACGTGGGTCACTTGATAAAGGTCGGCCAGAATCTGCACACACAGGGCGGCATTTACCTTTCCGATACCGCAGCGCACCACCACGGCGGGAGTTCCGTTCAAAACGCCTTCATGAAATTCCATGCCGGCCTTCTTGGTAATCTTTACATCTGTCAGTTGGGATTTGAGTGTTTCCACTTCCAGTTCCATTGCTCCGATAATTCCGAGTTTGCTCATTTTGTTTTCCTTTCTGTTCTTATGATATATGTGATATATGGTTTATATGGCAGTTCTTTTGTCGGTTATTCAGGGTAGATGAGTCGCTCCTCGCCGATATCATACAGCACCTGATCCAGATATTTTTTGGCTAGATACTTGGCCATGTTCAGGTTCATGTCCAGATAATTTCCACAGTCTTTGGCGGAGGCGCCGGGCACTTCGCCCTGGAAATCCCGCATGAACTCATACATTTCCACAATCAGCGGCACAATGTCCGCAGAGCTGTAGTCCCCAGCCAGCAAAAGATAAAATCCCGTGCGGCAGCCCATGGGGCCAAAATAGATAATCTTGCTCCCGTATGCGGGATGATTGCGCAGGAAGGTGGCTCCCAGATGTTCCATGGTATGTACCTCCGCGGTATTCATCACCGGCTCCTCATTGGGGCTGGTCATGCGCAGATCAAAGGTGGTGACGGTCTCTGCGCCCACCTTATCCTTGCGGGATACATAGACACCGGGCTGCAGTTTGATGTGATCGATAGTAAAACTTGCTATTTTTTCCATAGATACCTCTTTCTCTTGTCATACAGTTTTAGGAAATGCCTACTATTCTATAGTATACACCATATTAAACGTAAAGAAAATATTGGGTATGAAAAATTGCGTCCCGGAGGCTATAGAATTCAAAATTCTGGCCGATATAATAGCATAAGGAAAGATATAAGGCTATGGACAGCGGACAGATGAAAAAATCATAGGTTTGCCGTCCTTTCTTATTTTTTTCGGTTGGTGACATTGCAGCGGTGTTTCGTTACATTTTGCAAATATATTTTTTGATTCTGCCGAAATAAAAAACATGAGAAGGATGACAACAGGTAAGAGGTGGGCATGAAAGTCGCAATTTGTGATGAGGATAAAGAAAGCTGTGTGCAATTGCGCAGTTTGATCCAAAGTCAGGAACCCCACTGTGAGGTGGCGTGTTTCTGCAGAAGAGAGCAGTTGGGGGAGGCAGAGCAGTATTTTGATTGTCTGATACGGGATGTGAAAACCTATCAGTCTGACTCGCCTGAAAATACCGATAAAATATGTGAGAGTGCAGGGCAGCTGCTTTTTCAGACGAAGAGCAGGAACTATACCGTACAGAGAGAGGAAATCCTGTATGTGGAGAGCAGAAAGCGCAAGGTAGAGATTCACGTGGCAGGGACATGCTTTTCCGTTTACGCTACCATGAAGGGGATGGAACAGCGGCTGGGGGATCCCTTTTTCCGGTGTCACAGAGGCTATCTGGTAAATATGGCTTATGTGGCGGAGTATGACATGGAAGGCATCCGGCTGAAAAACGGGGAGAGAGTCTATCTGGCAAGAGAGAAATACTCCGATTTTGCCAAAGCATACATAGGTTATCTGAAACAGATTAACGAGAAAGGATATGGTGATTATAATGAGACTTAGAGTTACTTCACAGATGTTAGATAATAACAGAAGGAGGGCAGGCATGCCTTCTCGCGGCAGTTCACTTTTGAACTATGTGAATGGAAACGGAGCAGGGGGAAGTTCCAGGCTCAATGCGATGAACAGCGGAAGCACCAGAGCAAACAGGCTCATGGCAAGCAGTTATGAGAAATTGCAGAAGTCGTCGCTGAAGCTGACGGATCAGGCAAAGGTGCTGTCAGAGAAAGTGGATGCTAAGGATGAAAAAATTACGGATCAGGTGGATAAGCTGATAGATTGTTTTAACGACACGCTGAGTAATTTGAAGCAGGCCTCCGGAGTTTTGAATCAGTATTATCACCAGACCTTAAGGGACGTCTCTCTGGAGAAACAGGCAGAATTGGAGGAAATCGGTATTACGGTAGGCTCCGGCGGAAGTCTTACTTTAAATCGTGAGAAATTTGAGAGCGCGGACCGGGAGAAGGTGGAGAAGCTGTTGGGCTCTGAGGGAGATTTCATGAAGCGGATGAATTATGTGGCTTCCAGAGTTTCGGATAATGCCAAGACCAATGCGGAGAGTCTTTCCAGCAGATATAATTCCAGAGGGGATATCAGCAGTTCTTATTTGAGCAGAATCAATTATCGAAGATAAAGAGAGAGGTATTATTATGCGTTTAGGAGCAAATGCGGCGGGAATCAATGCCACAAGAGAGCGGCAGACCTTTTCTGTGATCAAAGGGCGTCGTTTCGGAGACAATGGATATGCGGAAGCTATGGCGGCTGCCGGCAGCAGTGCTCTGTCGAGGGCGGACAGCAGATTCTGGGAGCTTTCCGAGGATAAAGAGGACAAGGAGAAGCGCGTGGGTGAGACAGACGGAGCCGGCGGCGACAGAGCGGAGGCGACCCGGGTCTATGAGGCTGTAACTGCGGGAAAGGATCCGTTGGAAGGTTTGCGGCAGGTGGCAAAGGTGCCCTACGGCTATCTTGCAAAGGATGGCGTCATCGAGTATAATGGAGTATGCTTTATTTGTGATGAGAAGACAAACAGTATTTGTCTGGGAGATATGACAGACAAGACGAAAGTGTTGAACATCCCACTGTCCGGCGGCGGATGCCTGAAAGTGAACAGGGATAATCTGGGAGATTTATCCAAAGCCATCGGCATGTTCTCCCCCGAGGATGTGAATCGGATTCTCCGGGCCATCGCTCAGGACACTAAGATTCAGTCCATGAAGAATGAACTGGAGGATATGGAGGCAAGCGTAGGGGAAGAGTTAGGCCCTGACCGGCAGGAGTCGGACGAAGAGTAGTAGAAGAGTAATAGCGGAGTACTATACGAGAGGTATCAGTCTATGTATTTTCCGATTTAAGAACAACAGGTCAACACACACGATGACACTGCTTATGGCAGTGTTATTGTTGTGTTCGGAATGTTGTATCTGACAATACCGCGGCTCGAATATAGCGAGACGGCGGCCACAATCGGGAGGGATGAATATCTCTATGAAACGAAAAAGAAATATTTATATCATGTATGCCATTGCTCTTTTGCAGGGCATGGTATTCTACGGCCCCATTGCCACCCTTTACCGGCAGGCGCAGGGCGTTTCTGTTTTGCAGATCACCATAATCGAAAGTATATCTCTGGCGCTCTGCCTTCTGTTGGAATTTCCATGGGGCGTTCTTGCGGATAAAATCGGTTACAGGAAGACAATGATTATCTGCAATCTCTTGTATTTTATTTCCAAAATCGTGTTTTGGCAGGCCTCCGGCTTTGCCATGTTTTTACTGGAACGTATCTTAATCAGCATTGTCATTTCCGGTCTCTCCGGTGTGGACACTGCGTTGCTCTATCTCTCCTGTAATCAGGATGATGAAAGAAAAAGAGAGAGCCAACAGGTTTTTGGCGTTTATAACAGTCTGCAGGAGGCAGGGCTGTTGATTGCAGCCTTTGTATTTTCTGTTGCTGTGAAAGACAATTATGAGCTGTCCGCTCTTTTGACCGTAGTCAGCTACGGCATTGCCGCTCTTTGTTCCTTTGGGATTGTAACGGTAGAGGGGAGGCGGGAGGATTCTGCGGACACACAGGAAGCTTTCTCTTTTTCTGGGATTTTCTCATTTCTCAGACAGACGCTGAAAGATAAATCTTTGCTTCTGTTTCTGGTGGGCGTCGCCCTCTTTAATGAGACTCATCAGATAATCACTGTATTTTTGAATCAATTGCAGTATGTGAAATGCGGCCTGTCTGACGCGGCCATCGGATATATTTATATTCTTGTAACCATTGCGGGTCTCTGCGGCTTCCTTTCATCTAAGCTGACCGAAAGGATCGGCGCTGCCAGAACTGCGGCTGTTCTTTTTGCGGCGGCAGCAATGTCCTGCGCTGTGCTGGCGTTTACCGCAAATCCCCTGTGCTCTGTTCTTGGAATGCTTATTCTGAGGGTTTCATTCAGTCTTCTTCAACCTTTGCAGACGGAAATGCAGAACCGCCGTATCACCACTTCCAACCGCGCAACTGCTTTGAGTATCAATGCCGTCATTCTCGACAGCGTAGGTATCGGCACGAATCTGGTATTTGGCGCGCTGGCCGAATACAGCCTTGCCGGTGCGTTGCTGTTTGGCGTGCTGCTGTGCGCCGTGGGCGGTATTTTATATTTGCGCAATACATCAAAATAATATATAATGAAAACACTATTTATTATTTGAGGCAGGTGCAATTTTTATGGAAAAAAGCGGAAAGGCAAAATGGAGCGTATTCGGAATTTATATTCTGGCCGGAGCGGTATGTCTTGCGTTCTCCATTCCGCTTTTTTCTCACAGTATTGTGCTGGACGAGGCCTATTCCATTGTGTTTGCAAGAGGGAATCTGGCTGATATTGTGCGCGCGACGGCGGCGGATGTCCACCCGCCTCTGTATTATTTCCTTCTCTGGTTTGTGAGAGTACTGTTCGGTGAATCGATTGTAAAATATCGGATCATAACGGCTCTTGCTGCTTATTTAAATCTGTTTTGGCTGGGCGCTACTTTGATTCGCCGGAAATGGGGAGGCAGGGTAGCTGTCTTTTATATTCTGTGGTTTGGACTGACCTACTGCACCTTTGAGAAGTCTATGATTATCCGTATGTATCCATTGGGCTGTCTTCTTGTGACAGCGGTGGTGATCTATCTGTTTTCCCTCTATGAAGAATGGAAGAAAAAGGATTTTATTTTAAGTATTCTTTTGACCATAGCCGCCATGTATACGCATTATTTTGCGGTGATGGCAGTGTTTGCAGCATGGGTGATTTTGTTAGCGGCGGTCTGCCTGAAGAAACGGCAGCGTGTGAAGCAGGTTCTGGGCGGCGGAATTCTGATTGCTCTGGGCTATCTTCCATGGATGGGAGTGGTGCTGTCCCAGACCAGGAAGGTGACGGAGGGGTACTGGATTCCCAGTTTTGGCTGGGGCAACTGGTTTAAGGCTCCGGCGCTTTTGATGGAATCCTCTCTGACGGGCTGCGGTTATGCGTTATATGCTCTTGTGTTTGCTCTTATGTTTATCGCATGTCTGCGCAGAAATCGTGATGCGATTATCGCCGGACTGGTATTTGCGTGTACGATGTTGATCGGTGCGCTTCTGTCAGTGTGCATTGCGCCCATCTGGGAGGAGCGTTATCTGTATGTGGCGTGGGGTGTGCTGGCGCTTGCCATGGCTCTTGTGCTGGGACAGCGCTGCAGTACTTTTTCCTCGATTTCACAGGGAGTTGCGGTATTGCTGTTGTGTGTCGTGGGAGTTTTCTCTTTTGCCACCATGTATCAAGGCGGTCTGAATACCGATACGGCCCGGGAGTGGACGGAATTTCTGGAATCTCATGTGGAGGCGGGAGATTTGGTCATAGCAGACGATGACCGGGAGCATATTCTGGTCTATCAGGCATATCTGCCGGCCAATCAGGTGGTACTGCTCCGCGATGTGGTGAGGATGGATGACGCGGAGGCAAAAGAGCTTTTTGCGGATGCAGCCGGACGTCCGGTCTGGTATGCGATAAATTATGTCATGCAGTCGGAGGGAGTGTCCGTGATGGAGGATGTGTGCGGACAATATGGTCTGGACATGCAGTCTGCGGGCCGTTTCATCATACAGGCCAAAGATATCGAAGTGTTCAGGATACAGGGCAAATAAAGTGTGTTTGTGTTGCGATATACAGGGGGAACGGATGTGAGAGAGAAAATAGGATGGAAGAACGGGGCGGCGATGCTTTTGTCTGCGGCAGTGTTTACAGCGGCGGCCACATTGATTTTGTATCTGTGCTTTCCGCAGTTTTTGTATCAACTGACTTACGATGTCCATGAGAGCGATCTGTATGAGCGGGAGGTGAGAGAGGTGCTTCCCGGAACTGTTTTTATGGAGACGTTTTCTCCTGCGCAGCCTTTCGTGAAAGCTATCGGCCTGCATGTGGAGAGGAAGAGTACGGACGACGAGATTGTGGGAAGGCTATATGATGAGTCCGGTAAGCTCATTGCAGAGGATTCCTTTCGGCTGCGCAATGTGGAGTATGCGTTCCATTTCAGAAAGCGGCTAGACACGGACAAGACTTATCAATTGGAGATAGTTGTCTCGGAGCACAATGAAAATCCTGTGAGACTCACGTTCGGGCCTGAGGATATCGGGCCGGGGGAACATGTTTCTTTTCAAAGCGGAGGGGCAGCCGGTGAAATTCTATATATGCAGTATATATATGGAACCTACAGCAAAAAGCTTCTGGGATTATGGGTGCTTGTGTTTGCGGTGACAGGGCTGATGACGGTCGAGAGCCTTCTGGTTTTGTATCGTTCAAAAATTATGTTATATCGGGAGACTGAGAAAGAATAGGCTCGTCTCTTGCTATCTGTGGGTATTCCTTTGTGTGTTTTCTAAAGAGTGTTTCATGGTATTTTGTTGAGACTTTTTAATGCGCGAATATAGTTGTAAAACAATGCGACAACACAATCGCACAGTCTGCAAAAAATGTTGACACTTTGATGGAACCTTTGTATAATCAACATAAGGCATATTTTTTTCTGACGGCATTCTGCCGTATCTTACGGGAAATCTCCCTCATGAAATCTATGCTTTATCCCAAACCAATTAATTTTATGATGAGCATAGCGTACGGAGATTGTAAGAGAGGCGGACA
>JAIDDH010000156.1 GCA_029055435.1 Acetatifactor sp. | reverse complement strand
ATCATGGATAGACTGTGATATCAATGGCCATGCCGTGGATGCTTTAAGCACCGGTGCAGACGGCGGTCTGGTAGCCTTTTTGCGGGACGGAAGCTCCGGGGGAAGCTATCTGGTCTTTCTGAGGAAGGTGGAAGCCGCTGCGCTTCCACAAAAGACTCAGATTGTGATTGGATGCATCGGCAGCAACAGCGAGCTGCAGGCTGAGGCAGCGGCTTTTAACAGGCAGAGCAGCAACTGTCATGTGACTATCAGAAATTATGCAGAAGGAAACAACGGACTGCCGGAGGACGGTCAGGATCCCTCGGCCGTACTGGGCATGGCAATTGCCACCGGAATAGACTGTCCGGATATTCTGAGTCTGGAAGAACTGGAGCTGTACCAGATGGATATAGAAGCTTTTACCGGAAACGGAGCATTTGAAGACCAGACTCCCTTCCTTGAGCGCAGCAGCATCCTGACCCCGGAGGATTATCCGGAAAATGTGCTGGACAGCTTCCGGTATCAAGGCGTGCTTGCCGGGATTCCCTATAATCTCGCTCTGCGCACCGTCGTGGGCAGAGCATCCGATGTAGGGAACGAAAATGGATGGACTCTGGATGAGATGATGGCATATGCCGCAGAACATCCGCAGCAGGAGCTTTTCAGCGGTGCAGTGCGCGACGATATTCTGTATGATTGCCTGGCCTTTAATCAAAACCTGTTTATTGATTGGGAATCCGGCCAATGCCATTTTGATTCGGAGGAGTTCAAAAGGCTGCTTCTCTTTGCCGCAGCCTTCCCGGCGGAATACGATTACGGAGCCGATGAGCGCTCTGTCCCCAGAAAAATCCAGGACGGCGACGTGCTTTTATATAAAGCATACATGGATAACTTTTATGTGGTTCAGGAGCATGAGACCATGTTTGGAGAGCCCATAACCTATATCGGATATCCGGCTGCAGACAGCAGCGGATGTCTGCTCAAATGCGGAGGCGCGCTGGCAATTTCCGCCCAGTCTCAGAATAAGGAAGCCGCATGGGAATTCATCGAATATCACCTGTCCCGAGAAGCTGACAAAAATATGAGCGGTTTCCCGGCCAGAAGCAGCATGCTGGAGCAGCAAATGCAGGAGGCTACGACGGTATCCTATTATGTGGACGAGCAGGGAGAACCTCTTCTGGATGCGGATGGCAAACCTGTCCCACAGAGTCTTGGAGGTGTCCAATGGTCATTTGCGGATGAGGAAATTATTTTCCGCACAGCCACAAAGGAGGAAGTGCTGCAGGTGAAAAAACTGATAGAGACTTCCCGGACTGCACCAACTTCCAATGACACAGTCTTAATGATTATCCAGGAGGAGGCAGAACCGTTCTTCCTTGGCCAGAAACCAGTGGAAAATGTGATGGGCATTATACAGCATCGTGTCCAGATTTATATGGATGAAAGGTCATAGTTATTTCCCTGCATATTCCTGCAGGCTTATGATTAAAAACGGCGCACTTCCCAAAATCCGGGAAATGCGCCGCTTTTATTCTACTTCTATTCTACAATTTTTACAGTTATTTCAGAATGCTTCCGAAATTATTCTGCGATATCTGCGTACATGAAGTACCAGTAACCGTATGCGGAATGCCAGGAACCAACGATCTTGTCGCTCTGCATCCAGAAGTCATTGTAGTATGCAAGAGGGATACAGCCTACCTCCTCCATCAGAATGTCCTCTGCCTTGTGCAATGCCTGTGAACGCTCTGCAGCATCCAGCGTAGTTCTGGAAATCTCCATAGCAGCGTCATACTCTGCATTGGAGAACTTACCATCGTTGTTACCGTTGGTGGAGTAAAGCAGATCCAGCATGTTGGAGGGATCGCTGTAGTCTCCTACCCAGCCGTTTCTTGCCACATCATACTGCTGAGAACGACGCATAGGTGTGAAGCTTGCCCACTCAACAATATTTACCTCCAGATTGATGCCGAGCTCAGCCCATGCCTGCTGCAGATACTCTGCAACAACCTTGTGGTATCCGGCATCGTTGGTGGTATATGCAATGTTGGGGAAGCCTGCTCCATCAGGATAGCCTGCCTCTGCAAGGAGCTGCTTTGCCTTCTCAAGATTGCCCTCATAGTCAGAATTGTCGATATAAGGCTGACCGTTGTTTGAATTATCAATAAATTCTTTGCCGTCGGTATCAATCCAGCCGGGACCCATGAAGTTGCCTGCAGCGGTGTAGGTGCCCTGCATCAGAGTACCTGCAACATACTCACGGTCGATTGCCAGACTCAGCGCCTGACGCACCTGCTTATTCTGGAATATTTCTTCTGTAATATTCAGGTTGATATAATAGGTGCCGATAATGGGATCCACATAGAATTCGCCATTGCCCTCAAGGCTGGGAATCTCCTCGGTGGGAACATCCTTAATCATCAGAACCTCTCCCGTCTGATATGCGCTGTAAGCAGCGTTGGAATCCTCAATCAGATTGAACTTGATGCCATCCAGCTTGATAGCATCCGCATTCCAGTAATAGGGATTCTTGCTCATCAGAATATAGGAGCTGGGAACCCACTCAGTCACATAGAAAGGACCGTTGGAGACATAAGTCTCGGGAGATACTGCCCAGCTGTCTCCGTTTGCCTCAACAGTAGCCTGCTGAACAGGGCTCAGTGTAGCAAATGCCGCAAGGCTGCCGAAGAAAGAGCAGGGAGCGTTCAGGGTGACAACCAGAGTATTGTCATCGGACGCTGCAACCTGCAGTGCATCCAGATTACCGGTGATAGCTTCGTCATATCCCTCTACCATGCTGAGAACCGTCTCAGCATAGGGAGCTGCAACCTCGGGGTCGCACACGCGCTTCCAGCTGTAAACAAAGTCATTTGCGTTCAAATCAGAACCGTCAGACCACTTCAGGCCATCACGCAGATGGAAGGTCCAAGTGAGACCATCCTCGGAAGTCTCCCATGTCTCAGCCTGACCGGGCTGCAGTGTACCGTCCTCACCTACGGTCAAGAGACACTCAAAATTGTGAAGCAGCATGTTTCCGCCGTCCACTGCACTGTTCAGCGCAGGATCGATGGTCTCGGGATTCGGTCCGATCTGAACGGACAGAATCTTGCCGCCGGCACTCTGGTTCGGGGTCTGATTGTCATTTACCTCGGAACCTGTGTTGTTCTGTGCTCCACTTCCGCTGGGCTCGTTGGCGTTGCCGCCACAGGCAGCAAGTCCCATCACCATAACAGCGGAAAGAAGCAATGCGATGATTTTCTTTTTCATACTTTTTCCTCCTCTTTTTATCTATAAACATTGCGTACACGGCTTAAATGCCACGCATGCGCAAATGCTTATCAAAATAAATATCGAAAAACCGCAGGCCCTTTTAATTACATTTGTCAAGATGATGACAGGCCACATAATGGTTTTTCTCTGCCTCCCGCCACTCCGGTACCTCGTTGGCACATTTTTCATCCGCATAGGGACAGCGGGTGCGGAAACGACATCCCGAAGGGGGATTCAAAGGGCTGGGCACATCTCCCTCCAGCACAATACGCTTGCTGGCTCTCGCCACCTTGGGGTCGGCGATGGGAATAGCCGAAATCAGGCTCTTGGTGTAAGGGTGCAGGCTGTGATCCGTCAGCTCATAGCTGTCCGCAAGCTCCACCATATTGCCCAGATACATCACGCCGATGCGATTGGAGATATGCTTTACCACAGACAGATCATGGGCGATAAACAGATAGGTCAGCCCAAGCTGTTCCTGCAGATCCTCAAACATATTGATTACCTGCGCCTGAATGGACACATCCAGCGCGGAAATCGGCTCGTCACAGACAATAAACTCCGGGTTCACCGCCAGAGCTCTGGCAATACCGACTCTCTGTCTCTGACCGCCGGAAAACTCGTGAGGGTAACGGTTTGCGTGCTCGGAATTCAGTCCCACTCTCCGCAGCAGCTCAATGATGCGGTCATACCTCTCCTGCTTGCTGCCCGCCAGCTTATGGATATCGATGGGCTCTCCCACAATATCTCCCACTGTCATACGGGGATCCAGGCTGGCGTAAGGATCCTGAAATACAATCTGCATTTTCTTGCGATAGGGCATCATGTCCACCGCAATTTTTTTGCCGTCCTCAAACTTTTCAAAAATGACGTCTCCGTCATAAATAATCCTGCCCTCAGTGGGCTCATACAGACGCAGCAGCGTCCTGCCCGTGGTGGTCTTGCCGCAGCCGCTCTCTCCCACCAGTCCCAAGGTCTCTCCCTTGTTAATGTGGAAGGACACATTGTCCACAGCCTTCACAAATTTTTTATTTTTACCAAAACCGCCTGGCGGGAAATATTGTTTTAATTGTTCAACCTGTACTAACT
>JAIDDH010000155.1 GCA_029055435.1 Acetatifactor sp. | reverse complement strand
CTCATGAACTTTTATGAACAGACAGAGCATTATGTATCATCCTGCGGGAAAAATCTGAAACTTGAACTCGCCGATGAGACCTTCCCGCCGATTCGCGCTGACAGGGACAAGCTTCATCAGCTCTTGGAAATCCTGCTGCAGAATGCTCTGGCTTACACCGGGCCCGACGGCATCATCACGCTCTCCCTGACCATGGGTTCCCCCTCGGGACATGTCTGTTTTCAGATATCTGACAACGGAATCGGCATCCCTGACTCCGAAAAAAACAAAATATATGAGCGCTTCTACAGAGTAGACAGCGCTCATCATTCTAAAGATCATTTCGGACTCGGTCTCTCCATCGCAAAGGAGATCATGGAGCTGCACCGCGGCCAGATACGCGTCACGGACACCCCGGGCGGAGGCGCGACCTTCGTGTGCAGCTTCCCTGTATGACCTGCCGGTTGAAGTTTATTCTTCCACAAGCTGCAGCAGTTTCTCCGCCTCCTGTGCCATGGCGGCGGACACCTGCTCGCTGTTGTTGGAGATTTCCACATTGCGGTTCACCACATCCGATATATGTTCCAGACCCTTCATGGCTTCAGAAACAATGGACACGTTTCCCCGCACCATATCCGATATCTGTCTGACACTGTTGCTGGCCTTCTCAATCCCGTCTGCCATGCTGTCAAACTGCTTTACCGTCTGTTCGGTAATCTTCTTTCCGTCCTCCACAGCCTGAATGGAGCTCATGATCAGTTCTCCAGTCTCTCTTGCCGCCTGAGAACTCCGGGTAGCAAGCTCTCCCACCTGACTTGCTACCACGGCAAAGCCTTTGCCCATCTCTCCGGCTCTGGCCGCCTCGATGGAAGCATTTAAGGACAACATGTTGGTCTGCTGGGCAATGGCATTGATATCTCCGATGATTTTCTCGATTTCCATGGATGTGCGGCTGATCTTCTCGATGGAAGCCGCAAGCTCCTCCATCTGCTTTCTCCCGTTCATCATGTTCTCCACCGTCTCTACTGTGGAGAGAGACACCTCCGTAGAAGCGTCTGCGCTGGCGTTCAACTGACGCACCAGCTCTGCCATGGTATTCTTCAGGTCTCTGACAACCTCCTCCTGCGCTTCGGTTCCGCTGTGCATTGCGTGAGCATTTTTCAGAGTCTCCTGGGACACACCCTCCAATCCCGAACAAACTGCCTTGATATTGTTGATCAGGGTCACATTGTTCTCCACATCCTGCTTCTGTCTCTCAAGCAGCCCCTGATTTTCATCCATCTTCACGCGTATGCTCTCCACCATCTTGTTGATGCTGGCGCTGAGCACCTCAAACTCCTGATTGCCCGTCTCATTTACCGTGACTGAGAAATTGCCGTCTGCAATCTCCTTCATGGAGTCCGCAATACGGTTTATGCCCACCACAATATCCCGATCCACCATGCGGTTGATCATATAGAGCAATATGAAGAAAATGATAAACATGCTGGCGGACACTACCAGCGTCTGACTCCATCTCTGGCTGTAATACTCTCTGGATGGCATAAAGGTGCCAATTAGCTGTCCGTCATATTCCTCCGCCACATAATATCCGGTCACACCGTCTACCTTTGCCCGGCCTTTCTCCGCCCCGGATATATCCAGTCCTGCCTGAGCCGCAGCCTGTCCGATGAGCTTTTGATTCGGGTGCGCCGTAATCAGCCCGGATGCCTTATCAATGGCAAATATGTACCCCGTGCTCCCGAACTCAATATCCTTTAATACTACGTCGATGGTTGTGCTTTTTAACGTATTTTCCAGCACCTCCGGACGGATGCCTACCTGCACCAGACCTGCGCCGTCACGTCTCGCCACGCCCACGTACTGCATCAGAGTTCCTTCTGCCGCATTCATCTGAGGCTCCTGTACGATCACCATCGAAGGGTCATCGATAATCGCCAGGAAAGCCGCCGACTGCTCACCGCTTCCCATATCAAAGCCCACATAAGCATCTACGGTACTGTGGGTGATGATTCCCTTGGCATCAATGACATGCAGTTCACTGACCATCAAGTCCTCTTTAATCTGATTCATCTTTTTCTTGTCATTTATAAAAGAGGGATTCATACGGATCATCTCCGCAAAAGCCGTAGTTTTTGCCAGACTGTTCTCCCCCAGATTTTCCGTCAGATGCTCCACTTCCTCCTGATTGCTCGCAAGTCGCTCCTTGACGGCCTCCAGCTTATCATAACTGTCCTTGGTGTTCGTACTTTTTGTCACTACAGTCTGCAGACTGAAAACGGCAACTACAGTGACGAGCAGCGCCACTGCCATGTAAATACACAGGTTCTTTGTAAAAATTTTTTTCATATGTTTTCCCCCTATTTTAACTAACCTAATTATTAACCTGATTACATGTATCCTTTAACCTCTCACCTGCCCGTTACCCTCCACAGTATACTTGTAGGAAGTGAGCTCCTTAAGGCCCATGGGTCCTCTGGCGTGAAGCTTCTGGGTGCTGATGCCGATCTCAGCGCCGAATCCAAACTCAAAACCGTCCGTAAAGCGCGTGGAAGCGTTCACATATACACAGGCTGCGTCCACTTCATTCAAAAATCTCTCTGCGGCGTCTGCATCCGCTGTGATAATACATTCAGAATGCTTCGTGCCATATTGATTAATATGGGCGATGGCGTCCTCCAGAGAGTCCACCGTCTTAATAGAAATGATATAGTCCAGACATTCTCTTCCGTAATCCTCCGGCACAGCGGGAACACAGTCCAGTATGAGTCCGCACGTCTCCTCGTCTCCCCGCATCTCCACATTTTTCTCCCGCAGTCTCTCCGCCATCACCGGAAGGAACGCATCCTTCACATCCCGGTGTACCACCAGACTCTCGCAGGCATTGCAGACTCCTATGCGCTGTGTCTTCGCATTTATGATAATCTCCGCAGCCATATCCAAATCGGCAGCTTTGTCCACATAGACATGACAGTTACCCGTGCCCGTCTCGATGACAGGTATGGTGCTGTTTTCCATCACACTGCGAATCAGCCCTGCGTTGCCTCTGGGAATCAACACATCCACATACTGATTTAATTTCATTAATTGTGCAGTGACACTTCGATCCGTGTCCTCGATGAGCTGCACGGCGTCCTCCGTGACGCCGCTCTGGCGCAGCGCCTCTCTTAGCACCGCCGTGATGGCTATATTTGAGTGAATAGCGTCGCTTCCTCCCTTCAGGATTACAGCATTGCCCGTCTTGAAGCACAGTCCGAAGGCATCCGCCGTCACATTGGGACGGGACTCATAGATGATGCCGATGACTCCAAGAGGCACCCGGCGTTTCTCGATATGCAGACCATTGGGCCTGTCGAAACGCTCCAGAACCTCTCCGATACAGTCGGGAAGCACGACAATCTGCAAAAGTCCCTCCGCCATGGCGTCGATGCGCGCGTCCGTGAGCCGCAGTCTGTCCAAAAGTCCCGGATGCATACCGCCCGCCTCCCCGGCTGCGATATCCTCCGCGTTGGCCGCAAGCAATTCCTCACGACGCTCTTTCAGAAGCTCTGCCGCCCGTCTCAGAGCAGCATTCTTCTCATCCTCAGAGACCTTCTGTAATTGATACTTGGCCGCCTCCGCCCGCTGTCCCATCTGAATCAAATCCGTCATATTTTTCTCCTCTCGCCTACACAAATCACCTGATAAGGTCTGATATCTTCCTCCCCGCAGGGAACCTCCTCCGCCATCTGACAGGCATAGCCCACGCCAATGGTACGCAGCTGCAATTCGGGCTTATCTGACAAAAAGCGATCATAAAATCCTCCTCCATAGCCCATGCGATTCCTCATCGGATCAAAGGCCACGCCGGGCATCAGCATCAATGTCGCCGAGACATTCCCGGCGTCATACACATACCCCTCCGTGTCTCCAACGGGCTCTCTGATACCTTTGTAACCCGACTGCAATTCACTTAAGCTTCTCACCCGATAAAATTGCATCGCATCCCCCTCCACTTTGGGAAGGTAGAGCGCCTTGCCCTGCCGGAGCGTCTCCTCCAGGATTTCGTCCGTGTCAATCTCACTTCCATATGACGCAAATCCAAGAACTGTATCTGAAAGATAATACCACTGATGCCCCAAAATACGCTCGGAAAGCAATATGGCCGCGCTCCTGCGCTCAGACTCTGAAAGTCCCTCTCTAAGCTTCAGAATCCGCCTGCGCAGCTCCTTCTTCGCAGCGCTCAGAGGCATCTCTTCATTTCGTTCCTCCCGCATGCTTTCCCCCATATTTTTCTCCCAGATTCTCCACGGTGCCGTCCTCCCGCTGAATACTGATATTGTCAAGCTGTGCCTTCAAATTTCCTCGCACGCTCTCCACATATTCCTTTCGAAGCTTTGCCTGCTCGGCCAGCTCCTCCTCAGAAAGTCCCACCTCCTGAGACTTGTGATAAAGCTCATTGATACGCCTGATGCGCTCGTCCATATTCATATGCATACCTCCGCGATACTGCGTAAATGTCTCTACGAATTATGTAAATGCTCCACAAAGCTCGGCAGATCAAACCCCTCGTCGGGATGTGCCACAAAGAGAGTTCCCCTGTTTTCCCCGGCCAGTATCTCATGCAGCACCCCGATATCGCTGCTGTTTGCAATCACCATATCCACATTGGATTTGGTGGCAATCCTGGCCGCGATCATCTTGGTATTCATGCCGCCGGTTCCCACATCGCTGCCGGTGCTCCCCTTTCCCATATCCATGAGCTCATCCGTGAGCTCGTCCACCTGCTCGATAAACCGGGCATCAGGATTTTTTCTGGGATCATCAGTGTAGAGTCCGTCGATATCTGACAGGAGTATCAGCAAATCCGCGTTCACCAGTGCCGCTACAATAGCGGACAGCGTGTCATTATCGCCGATCTCGATCTCGTAAGTAGCAACCGTGTCATTTTCATTTACAATGGGAATGGCTCCCAGCTTCAAAAGCTCTCTGAATGTATTCTGCGCATTGTAGCGGTTCAGGCTGTCCACAATGGTATTCTTCGTCATCAATATCTGCGCCGCCACCTGATTGTACTCCGCAAACAGCTTCTGATAGGTGGTCATCAGCCTGGCCTGCCCAATGGCAGAACATGCCTGCTTGACTGCCAATGCCTCCGCCTCCGTCTGTGCACAGATATCCTTCAAATGCACGGTCTTTTTCCCCGCGGCAATGGCGCCGGAAGTCACAAGCACTACCTCCCTGCCCTGATTGCGAATATCACACAGCTCCCGCACCAGCTTCTCCATGCGGATATAATCCATATCTCCCGTCTCCGCGTGCTGGAGCGAGGAAGAACCGATTTTTACAACAATCCTCTTTTTATCTCTGATACGTTCACGTAGCTGATTCATCGCCTCTGTCCTTCCTGTCCGCTCTGACGGACATCCATGCGAATCCGACGATTCCCATTAAAAATATAAAAATCGAAATAAACTGGGAAGTGGACAAAATTCCGATTTCCCCACGGTAATCATTGCGCAGAAACTCCACACAGAATCGCCCTATACTGTAGAGTATCAGATACAGAAAGCCCACTGTTCCCTGATTTCTGGGAATTCTCGCAGAGATGAACAAAACACCCGCAATGACAAAAATGCAAGCCTCGGAAATCAACTGTGTGGGAATCAGCCGAACGTCGTTGGGCGCATAGTCCGAATTGTGAAAGACGACGCAAAAAGCGGAATTCGTCTCCCGCCCATAGCAACAGCCCGCCATGAAACAGCCCAGTCTGCCAAATCCCTGTGCCACTGCCACCGAGGGCAGAACGATATCAAAATAATCCAGAAAGACCAGTTTCCGCAGACGGCACCACAGATATCCCGCCAGCACTCCCACAATGATTCCGCCGTACACCACAAAACCGTTGGACTTTAACAGGCTTAAAGGGTCTCTCAAAAACTCCCTCCACTCCACGATACAAAACAGAAGCTTAGCTCCCAGAAAACCTAGAAAAGCGCAGCATATCGTCAGATTATAAATTTCATCCGGATTCAGATTGCGCTTCTTCGCTCTGGCCTCACCGATAAAAAGAGCCACAAAAATACCGATGACAATCAGCACCCCATAGGAATGTATGGTGACGGGGCCTATAGTCAAAATGTCATTATACATAATTTTCTACGATTATTCCTCTCCAACCTATTTTTTTCTATTCCATTGTCTATTCCATTTTCTGCGGGGCATAAACCGAAGCAAGCCGCTCTGCCACCAAAAGGCCATCCATGGCGGCGGAGGTGATTCCTCCCGCATAACCCGCGCCCTCGCCGCAGGGATACAATCCCCGCACCCGGGACTGCAGCGTCTCATCCCTGTGAATGCGGACCGGCGATGAAGTTCGGCTCTCCACACCGGAGAGAATGACATCCGGCCTGTTAAATCCCTGAATCTGCCGTCCGAACCGTTCCATCCCCTGCACAAAAGCCCGGCTGCACGCATAAGGCAAAAGTCCGCTCAAATCCGCCCACGCACCGGCTCCCTTATGCTCGGGAAAAACCTCATAGTTTGCATTATCCTCTAAAACCATGCCCGTGTCAACCTCTATCACCGGAAACAGCTCTTCCTGGGTCTTTCCCTGCTCCACACAGGCCTTGAATACACCGTACCGCTGCATGGGGATTTTGCCCTTCGCGAGCAGGAATGCCCTTTCTTCCAGTTTCTTTTGAAATTCCACGCCTGCAAGGGCATCCTCCGAGCCATAATCCTCCGGCGTCACAGCCACGATCACCGCCGAGTTTGCATTTTTTCCATTCCGGCCGCTGTAACTCATGCCGTTTATGGCAAGCCGCCCTCTCTCTGAGGAGGCATTGACCACATATCCCCCGGGACACATGCAAAACGAATAGACGCCTCTGCCGTCCTCCGCCTGCGCCGTCAGCTTATAGGCCGCCGCCCCGAAAGCCCCCGCATCTGCCATCCCGTACTGACTCCTGTTTATGAGCTCCTGCGGATGCTCCACCCGGAAACCCACAGCAAAGGACTTTGCCTCCATGGGAATCTGCTTTTGAAAGAGCATCTCGAAAGTATCTCTGGCGCTGTGTCCCACGGCGAGCACCAGCTGTTCGCATGGCAGATAATTCTCATGATTGATTTCCACACCCCGGACACTTCCATCCCGGATATCCACATCCGTCACCTGGCTCTCGAAACGCACCTGACCGCCCTGCTCCAGAATCTTCTCCCGCATGCGCCTCACCACGCGGCACAATACATCTGTACCCAGATGAGGCTTTGCCTCATACAGAATCTCCTCCTTGGCGCCGCAGTCCACAAAAGCCTGCAGCACCGCTCTGTTGCGGCCGTTTTTGTCCTTCACCAGAGTGTTTAATTTGCCGTCGGAAAAGGTTCCCGCGCCCCCTTCTCCGAACTGCACATTGGAATTCGGTTCAAGAACTCCCGTCTCCCAGAAAAGCTTTACGTCCTGTTCCCGCTCTTCCACACACTTGCCGCGCTCCAAAAGAATGGGACAATATCCGTGCAGTGCCAGAAAGTAGCCGCAGAACAGGCCCGCAGGCCCCGTCCCCACGATGACTATAGGATGCTGCAGCTCCTGCGAGCCGCTCTGCGGAAAGCGGTACACTGTGGGCTCCGCAGACGCAATCTGCACACCTCCCATATTTATAAAAGGCTCAGCTCCCGGCTTCCCGCGTTTTCCCTGACGGGCACGCAGCTTTTGTAAAAGCTTATCTTCCCGCTCCAGATACAGCTCCAATGTATAGCTGTAAAAAAGATCGGGCTTCTTTCTGGCGTCCAGAGATTCTCTGCAGATATCCAGCCCCAGAATGCTCTCCCGGGGAACTCGCAAAACAGCCGCAGCCCGGGTCTTCAAAAGCTCCCGCAGCCCCGGCGTCCCCCGGCGCTTCGCCTCATGCACTTCTTCACTTTTTAATTTTAATTGATTGATCCGTATCATATAAAATCCCTTATGTATCCTCTGCGATATGCTTATATATCTGACTGACGCGCTGCTGCTCTTCCCGCCAGGTGGCCGCTGCACCACGCCCAATGCAGATTGTATCCGCCGCATCTGCCGTCCACATCCAGTATCTCTCCCGCAAAAAACAGCCCGGGCACAAGCAGCGATTCCATATCGCGTCCCACCTGCGCCGTGTCCACGCCCCCGGCGCACACCTGGGCATTGTCGTAGGAATTGCTCCCCGTCACATGCAGTCTCCAGTCCCTGCACAGTCCGAACACTCTGTCAATTTTCTCACTCTCCACCTGAGCGATCGGCATGTCCCGCCTGATCCCTGCATGCTTCATAAACAAAAGCATCAGCTTCTTGTTCAGAATGCCTGTAAAAAACTCCTCCGCAGTCCGGTCCGTCTGAAGGAGTCTGCGCCCAGCACAAAGTCTTGCAAAATCCTCCTCACTGTAGTCCGGCAGAAGATTCACCGTAAGCTCTGCCTCAGACCCGGCCCCTCGCTTCCGCAGCAAATCATTAATCTGACGGCTCATCTGAAAGACCGGAATACCGGAAATCCCGTAGTCCGTAAGCTGCAGCTCTCCCCGCTCTTCGATTCCGCATGACAGCTCGCGGATTACAGCCTCCGCGCGCACACCGGCCACCTCCTTCAGATACGGCTCCCTGCATCGAAGCTGTACCAGTGCAGGCATCACCAGAACGATTGCATGCCCCAGCTCTTTTGCCAGAACATAGCCGCTGCCATCCGATCCGGTCTTCGGCGCGGCCTTGCTGCCGCAGGCCAGAATGATCCGGTCAAAGCGGAAGGTCTTGCTCCCTGCCGACACTGTGAAGCCTCCTCCGGCTTCTCTGCTCACGGCATTGACCTTGCACTCCGTGACCGTCTCCACCCCCAACACCCGAAGCTCCGCCCGAAGCACATCCAGCACGGCTGAGGCCTGTTCTGCCATCGGATAAAGATAACCGTTTCGCTCCTTCACCAAAAGCCCCATGCCGCGGAAGAAACGGACAGTGTCTTCACTGTCAAAGCGTGCCAGACAGTCGGCAATCCATTCCCTGTCAGCGCCGCGGTAGGCATCGGCGGAAAGCTGCAGATTCCCCAGATTACACTTTCCGTTTCCCGTGGACAAAATCTTTTTGCCCACCCTCTCCCCGCCTTCCAAAAGCGTCACCGTGGCGCCTTCCCCGGCCGCAGTGATGGCGGCCGTCATTCCGGCGGCCCCTCCTCCGATTACTCCGATCTGCATTCGCTTCATTCTAATACTCCCAACTCTCCTCTAACTGGAATAGGTCTCCAGAAAATTATAGAGATTCTTTTCTTCTTCCATGTAAAGCATATCCATGATCTCAAGCTGCAGTTCCTCCGGCAAAGTCTCCAGCATGATTCCTGTGTTGATATAGACAGTCTCCTGATCCTCCAGATAGACAACCACCTCGTGATTCTGCACCGCCAGATAAAATCCCTCCCCGGGCTGCACATACTGATAGTTCATCCGAACCACCACCCGCTCTCTGGAAAAGGACACCACTTCCAAATTAACAAATCCTCTCTCCAGCTCCGAGAGCGGCGGGTAGCTACTGTAATTTTCCATGACAATCAGGAACTGCTCCCTGTCCATTCCAACATACTGACCGGGCAGCCTCCAGCTGGTCTCCACCTCGGTGTTTCGCAGAATATCCGTCTCCAACAGCACATATTCTGTGTCTGCCGCCAGGGTCTCCCGCACGGCGCTTACCTGCAAAAGCTCATCCTCTCCATCGTCCTGCAGGAGCCCATCCTCTGCTCCGCCCGGTCCGACTGCATCCCGCAAGACAGCGTCTTGCCCTTTTGATTCGGACTCTCCGGAGGCATATCTATTTGAGTTCTGCTCCCCGGAATCAGCTTCCTTAGGCATATTTCCCTGCTCTTTGGCCAGCTGCGCCAAATGTATATTCTCATTCATGCCGCCCGGATAGAAAAAGCGAGAGGCCTCCACGCCTCCCCAAAAACCCAAAAACAGCATAATTGCCGGATATACAAAGAATAAGCCGATACCCTTTAAAACCTTCATCATCCTCACCTGCTCCCGCATGTTTTGGAATAAAGTATCGGCCATTCACATGAAATTTATACCATGATTGCTCCGCAATCATGGTATGGATGGCCATTCGGCCGTCTCCGGCGCTGGTATGGACATCCTTTCGGCCATCTAATAAATCCGCAGAGTCTGTCCCAGATTGCGGATGAGTCCGCCGAAGGGAATATAGTTCAACTCCTGCTCTCTGAAATTGCGTACCAGTAAAAGCAGTAATATGTAAGCAGTCAACCCCAGCGCCAGACACAGCAGAATCGTCATCAAATTCCCCAAAGGTACAAAGAGCTTGCTCACAAGCAACAGCAAAAGGCCTACCACACAGGCACCTCCTGTGGGAATACCGACAGCCTGCAGCCAGTCCACATTCAGATGCGTCTGATAGAGCAGCAAGGTTCCCATGGCCGCCACATAGACTCCACCCGACACCGCACCTGCGTAAATTAGCGCGATCACGCCCATCTTCCCGCTGTTTAAAAAGATCAGCAGACAGATCACAAAGACCACATTATACAGGGCCAGAGCCCCCAGAACCTGAAATCTTCCGCCCAGGAACACCAAAATTTCCGAGAGATAAAAACCTGCCACAGCAAACAAAACGACTATGGAGCCAAATCGCAAAAACTGTGTTGCAAGCTTTGCTCCGGTCTCGCAGAATACGCCTGCCAGCTGTGGAGCCAGAATGACCGTAAACACCGAAAAGAACATACCATAAACCACACCCACGTGCAGGCCGCCGGAAAAATGCCCTCTGGCATATCGCTGCTCCTCCTTGCGCACACAGTCCGCCGTTTTATAGCAGTTTCCCAAAAGCAAGGCGTAGGCAGGAAAAATCATGATTCCTATTAATGGCAGATACTTTCCATAGAGGATGCCGTAATCATTCAATCCAGCTTCCGTCGCGATACTGTTTCGGAAAAAGTACATCCCCAGCCAGATGGGAAGCTGCCGCAGCAATGCCATGCCTGTCTGCGGGAGAAGATTTCCGCACAACATGCGTATTTGTCCGCCGAAGCTGTCAATGGTACGCATACTATCTCCGCCTTTTCTCTCTTTCCCGCGGCTCCCCCGGTACACCAGAAATAAAAACAGTACGACCAGCACCTCCGACACCAGCACTGCCAACGCCACACCCATTCCGCCGTACATGGCGGTAAAATTCTCCTGTCTGAGCAGGGCGCTGACCTTGCTCCCGTCATCGCCGAACAGCTTTATGAAAAGCAGCGAAAAACCCAGAACACAGACCGGCCTGATTATATACGAGATCACCGCAGGCAGTTCCGTACCTTCTCCCTGAAAATATCCCAGGAGCACTGCGGTTATTGCCCGAAGGAAAATCACCGGAGCAAGCCATCTGATGATTGCCGTGCTGTAGGGTATCCGAAACAGGCTCTCGCTTAAAAGTTCTGCGCAGGCAAACAGCGCCACACTGCCCACCAGTCCCAGCAGCGCCGCAAAAATCAGAGCATTCTTTCGCAGCCTGGCAGCATTCTTATACTGTCTTCTGGTACTTCTCCCTCTGAGAAGCTTTCCCAGCGCATCTGCCATCCCGCTTCCGGCAAGTGTCCAGAAGAACATAAAGCTCTCCAGCGCAAAAGCGATATAGACTACACCGTTATCGCCCAAAAGCTCCCCCAACACCAGAAGAACTACCATCTCCAGCACAAAAGAACCGAACTCCATGCGTCGTTTTTTGATCTCTATCTGATTCATTTGTTTTTCATCCTCATCATTTTAATCTCTGGTAATTCCAAGCTCCGAAAGTATGGTCTCCTGACGCTCCTCCATGAGCGCAGCCTCCTGCTCCTCTATATGGTCATAACCGCACAGATGCAGCATGCTGTGGGCCACCAGAAATGCAAATTCCCGCCTCATGCTGTGCCCGTAGAGCGCTGCCTGTTCTTTTATTTTATCGGCAGAGAGAATGATATCTCCCAAAATCACCTCGCCGCTGTCCGGGTCAAAATAATCCGCCCGCCGCTCCTCAGGGATGTCAAATGTCCCCGCCTTCTCAAAATCCAGATTCGGGAAAGACAAAACGTCCGTCTCCCTGTCTATATCCCGATACTGTCTGTTGAACTCCCGAATGCCGGGGTTGTCCGTCACCAGCACATTGATACAGACTTCATAGGGGCACCCCTCCGACTGCAGAACCGCCTCCGCCACCTGCGCCGCCAAAGGCTCCGCCTCAAAGGGGAAATCATTTGTGACACTCTCGTCAAACTCAACGCAAAAAGTCATAGTAGAGTTTTTCCTCCTTAAAAATCTTATGCATGGTATACAGCTCTTTCACAGTGATATCACATTGCCGAAAGGTATTTTTATCCCGATAGCTCTCAAAAATCTCGTCGATGACCCTGTCATAATCGGCTTTACCCTCCTGGGTTTCCTCCAACAGACGCAGCACGGCGCTAATCACATTCTCCGCCGCCAGAAGCACCGCTGTCCCCTTGTGCTGCATAGGTTTCCTCTGATCCTGATACTCCTCCAGAATCGTCACCACCTCCGGCGGAAAGGAATGCGCTTTCATCAGCTCCGGCAGTTCCTCCCCCATATCGTGATAGTAACCGGCACATTTTATGGGCTCCGAATTCAATCCCAGTTTTACCGCAATCCGCTCGCAGAAATACGCCGTGTGGACACTTTTCATATAAGCCTGCCTGTCCTTCTGCTTCACGGCGGCGAGAATCTCGTTCTCCGGGTCATTCAAGTCCAGATATTTCCCCCGATAACGGTAAATGACCATGTCCGAGAACAAACGCAGGATTCCTACCAGCAAAACGCCCGACACCACCAGATTCGCCGCTGGCAGCACAAAGTGCTCGAACTCCGGCCTGGCATTCATCACCAGAACCGTCCCCGCAGTCTCACAGACTAAGAGCGAGCCTAAAGAAAACAGGAATGGAATACCTGCCCGGAATCCGTTTTTCAGATGCTGAAACAGGGCTGCACCAAACAGCCCACTGATAAAATACATGAGAAACACTTCCATTCCCGCCCCCGTGAGACACACGGGAATCGCCAGAAGCACTGTGGCTCCCAATACTCCCAGATTCAGGCTTCCAAACAATGCCAGAAGCACATACACGGGCAAAAAAGGCCACGCGGCCACAGGCAGGAACACGCATACAAGGGCCACTACAAGCCCCATCAGAAAGCACAGCAAAAAACGCCCCGGATGCCGGCTGTTGTCATAATCCAAATCCCCCCGCAGCATGGCGCGGCGCAGACAAAATCCCATGACAGCAATCCCAAGCACTATGAGCACCATATAACAGAGCACTCTGTCCGCACCCTGTTTGAGCACACCGATATAAAACGGCGATACAATGCCAAGCAGAGCCAGAAGGCCACAGACAAGCTCCAGCGCCCATATGCCGATTGTCTTTCGGATAGTTTTGCCGCTGCTCTTTCCTCCTTTATTTTCGGGTATTTCTCTCCCGTCCTCTGGACTTTTCTTTCGCTTCATAATCGTCATAAGCTTTCACGATCTTCTGCACCAGCGGGTGGCGAACCACATCCTTACTGGAGAGATTGCAGAAGGCTATCCCTTCAATTTTATTCAACACTCTCGCCGCGATATCCAATCCCGACTTACTGCCCGCAGGCAGATCTTTCTGCGAGACATCGCCTGTGATAATGACTTTTGAGCCGAAACCGATACGGGTCAGGAACATTTTCATCTGAGCCGGCGTGGTATTCTGAGCCTCATCCAGAATGATATAGGCATTGTCCAGAGTCCGCCCCCGCATATAGGCTAGCGGAGCCACCTCGATGAGTCCCTTTTCCATATTTTTGGAAAAACTCTCCGCCCCCATGATCTGGTAGAGCGCATCATAAAGCGGGCGCAGATAAGGGTCTACCTTGCTCTGCAGGTCCCCGGGCAGAAATCCCAGCTTTTCTCCGGCCTCGATGGCCGGTCTGGTGAGAATGATTCTGTCAACTTCATCATTCTTGAAGGCCGTGATTGCCATTGCCATGGCCAGATAGGTCTTACCCGTTCCCGCAGGCCCCAGCCCGAAGACAATCATATTCTCACGGATAGCATCCACATAAGCCTTCTGTCCCAGAGTCTTTGGCTTGATGGGTTTGCCGTTTATCGTGTGACAGATGCAGTCCTTGTCAATCTCCGTGATAGCCTCCTCCATGGACTCCTTGCCCATGGTGATGGCATAGTCCACGCTCTGTTCCCCGATATCATTTCCCCGGTCCGACAGAATCGTCAGCTGCTTTAACACTGCAGCCGCCCTCCGCACCTGTTCCTCCCGGCCGGTAATCACCACAC
>JAIDDH010000154.1 GCA_029055435.1 Acetatifactor sp. | reverse complement strand
TATCCACATAGATATCCACATTTTTTTATTCAACAAAAAATATCCACAAATTGTTCATTACTTGTGTATAAATACGTTTTATAAATTTATATCTTGTGAAAAAAATATTCAAAAATAAGAATAAACCTAATTTAAGAGCCAGTCTATAATTTTATCATTCTATCCACTTACCGACACAGATATCCACATAGAATATTTTTTTCAGGACTTATAAACATAGTTATAAACAATATGTGGATATCTTTATTCTTTTTACGTCAATTTTATGTTCATAACTAACATTTGAAATATTCATTTCTTTATATTAGAATGGTATATGGGAGTTTTTACGGCGTTAGAAAGAGGCGGAAAACATGGATTTAATCAAAGAAAACTGGAATATCATCAAAGAGACCCTGAGGAGAGAATACGAGCTCTCTCCCATCTCTTTTCATACATGGGTAGAACCTCTGCAATACCACGACACTGTCGATGACGTGGTATATATTATAATACCCTCTGATCAGGGTATGTCTCTGAATTATATTTCTTCCAAATACAGCAAATTTTTTCAGGTAACCATCACAGAGATGTTTGATCACAACTATGAAATCAGCTTTGTGCTGGAAAAAGATTTAAATCATACGACAGAAAATGATACCCAGCGCGTAAATCCTGTTTTTAATATTAATTATGAAAATGCCCATTTAAATCCAAAATATAAATTTGACACCTTTGTGGTGGGTAGCAACAATAAATTTGCACACTCAGCATGTCTTGCAGTGGCCGAGAATCCCGGGGAAGTTTACAATCCTCTCTATTTATATGGAGGACCCGGATTGGGCAAGACTCACTTAATGCATTCTATCGGTCATTTTATTCTGGAGCAGAACCCGAATAAAAAGGTTTTGTATGTCACAAGCGAAGATTTTACAAATGAGGTTATCGACTCTATCCGAAGCGGTAACGCCGCTTCCATGAGCAAACTCAGGGAAAAATACAGAAATGTGGATGTACTCATGGTAGACGATGTGCAGTTCATCATCGGAAAAGAGAGTACTCAGGAAGAATTTTTCCACACTTTCAACGCCCTGCACTCCACAAGAAAACAGATTGTATTATCCTCGGACAAGCCTCCGAAGGAAATAGAAATATTAGAAGAGCGCTTCCGTTCCCGTTTTGAATGGGGATTGATAGCAGACATTCAGGCTCCTGACTATGAGACGAGAATGGCTATTTTGCGCAAAAATGCAGAGACCTGCGAATTAAATATCGGTGAAGATATCATCAACTATATTGCCACAAATATCAAATCAAACATCAGAGAGCTGGAGGGAGCTTTCAATAAAATTATAGCAGCTGCAAAATTAAATAAGGTAGAACTCACCCTTCCTCTGGCGGAAGAAGCCCTGAAGGACGTCATTTATCCGAATAAACCAAATGAGATTACTCCTACTCTCATCATCAATATCGTGGCAGATCACTTTGGAGTAAAACCTGAAGATATCACTTCCAAGAGAAGAAATTCCGAATTTGTGCTTCCAAGACAGGTAGTTATGTATCTGTGCAGGAATCTCATAGACATTTCTCTTGAAAATATTGCTGCTATATTAAATAAGAAGGATCACACTACAGTCATGCATGGCTGTAAACGTATTGAAAATGAGATTATGAACAATGAGGATTTCAAGAATAAGGTGGATATCATCATAAAAAAGATTAATCCATCCTGATATCAAAAATGCCTTCAAAAAAGGAATGTCGATAACTTCAAAGTTATTATGAAGTTATCCTGAAATATTCACATAGAAAATCATTTCATTTTTGTCCTAAAAATAGTATAATAGAAGTGGTTTTGCACATATCTACACCTATTACTAAGAATTACTTTTAAAATCTTTATTATTATATAGAAAAGGGCCATCGAAAAAGCTCACCTTAAGCTTTCAGTACAGGAAGGAGTTATACACATGAAATTAAAATGTTTAAAAGCAAATCTCCTGAATGGAGTCCAGACAGTATCAAAAGCAGTTCCGAATAAGACTACCATGTCTATTCTGGAATGTATTCTTGTAGATGCTACCAGCGGTATAATAAAACTTACCGCAAACGATATGGAGCTTGGGATTGAGACAACCGTTGAAGGAGATATCTTAGAGAAGGGAATCATTGCACTGGATGCAAAGATTTTCCTTGAGATTGTAAGAAAGCTCCCTGAAGGCGAGATATTGATTCATACAGACGATTCCTACAAGACAAGCATTACCTGTGGAAAAGCAAAATTTAATATTATAGGCAAATCAGGAGAAGATTTCTCCTATCTTCCTGAGATTGAGAAAGATAATCAGCTTATCATCAGTCAGTTTACGCTGAAGGAAGTGGTGAGGCAGACTATATTTTCCATTTCAGACAATGATAATAATAAGCTTATGACAGGTGAGCTGTTTGACATCAACGGAGATGAACTCAAAGTGGTTTCTCTGGATGGCCATCGTATCTCTATCCGAAAAATTCAGTTGAAGGACAGTTATGAACCGAGAAAAGTAGTGGTTCCCGGCAAGACCTTGAATGAGGTCAGCAAAATTCTGCCCGGAGATGCACAGAGCGATGTTATTATATCCTTTACGCCGAAACATATTGTGTTTGAGTTTGACAATACCGTAGTTGTATCGCGCCTGATCGAAGGGGAATACTTTAAAATCGATCAGATGCTCTCCAGCGATTATGAGACAAAGGTAAAAATAAACAAAAAGGAATTTTTGAATTGTATCGATCGTGCTACTCTTCTGGTGAAAGAAGGAGATAAAAAACCTATTATCATCAATATTACGGACGGGAGCATGGAACTCAGAATCAATTCTGTTCTCGGCAGCATGAACGAAGATATTGATATCGAAAAGAGCGGCAAGGATTTGATGATAGGCTTTAATCCAAAGTTTTTAATAGATGCCCTCCGCGTGATAGAAGATGAAGAAGTGGAATTGTATATGGTTAATCCGAAGGCTCCATGCTTTATCAAAAATCCCGAGGAAAGCTATATCTATCTGATCCTTCCCGTCAATTTTTCAACTGTAAGTTGAAAAATTAACATAGAATTATTTCGACAGTAAGTTAGGGGCTTATATTATGCAGACGATTCAATTGAGAGATGATTATATCAAGCTCGGACAGGCTTTGAAGGCTGCAGGTCTGGCAGAATCAGGGGTGGATGCAAAGTTTGCCATACAGGACGGACTTGTGAAGGTCAATGGTAATGTGGAACTTCAACGCGGAAAAAAACTGGTGGCAGGCGATGTGGTAGAATATGAAGGCAATACGCTTTATATAAAATAATTTAAGTGATTTGTATAAAAGACAGGTATAAAAATGATAATAAAATCCTTAGAGCTGGCAGATTACAGGAATTATGAATCTCTTGAGCTGCAGTTTGACAAGAGAACCAATATTCTGTACGGGGATAATGCCCAGGGAAAAACTAATATTTTGGAAGCGATTTATGTAGCTGCCACCACAAAATCTCACAAGGGGAGCAAGGATAAAGAAATTGTCAACTTTGAGAAAGAGGAAGCGCATATCAGGACTTACATAGAGAAAGAAAATGTTGAGACCAGGGTGGATATGCATCTTCGTAAATCCAAGTCCAAAGGTATTGCTGTGGATGGCAAAAAGCTGAAGAAAGCTGCAGATCTGCTTGGTCTTTGTAATGTGGTTTTCTTTTCTCCCGAGGATCTTGGAATCATCAAAAACGGTCCGGCAGAGAGAAGAAGATTTATAGATATGGAACTTTGTCAATTGGATTCCATTTATCTGTATAATCTGAATAATTATAATAAAATCGTAAACCAGAGAAATAAACTTCTGAAGGATATGTTTATGAATCCTGATCTGAAGGAAACCTTGAATATATGGGATATGCAGCTGGTTTCTTACGGATCAAAAATTATAGAGCGCCGAAGGATTTTTGTGGAGCAGTTAAACGAAATTATTTATGATATACACAAAAAGCTTTCCGGTGATAAAGAAGAACTTCGCATTGTCTATGAACCAAATGTTGAAATTAAAGATTTTGAAAAGAGTATGAGAGACAGGCGGGATAGAGATATCAAAGCGAAAATGACGACTGTGGGTCCCCACAGAGATGATTTTTCTATTATGGTCGGCCAGGTTGACATCCGCAGATTCGGTTCTCAGGGCCAACAGAGAACGGCGGCCCTGTCCTTAAAGCTTTCTGAGATTGAATTGGTAAAAAAGATTACGAAGGACAGTCCGGTTCTTCTTCTGGATGATGTTCTGTCGGAGCTTGACAGCAACAGACAGAATTATCTTTTGAACAGTATAGGAGATATTCAGACCATCATTACCTGTACGGGTCTTGAGGAGTTTGTCAATAATCGATTTGAGATTAATCGTGTATTTCAGGTGACGGAAGGGACAGTCACACTTATGGGCAATAATCAGGAGGAATCATGAGCGAAGAGAACATCAGTAACACAGTTGTTGAAAATGAATATGGCGCGGACCAGATTCAGATTCTTGAAGGTCTGGAAGCCGTCCGTAAGAGGCCCGGTATGTATATCGGCAGCACTTCGAGCAGAGGACTGCATCATCTTGTCTATGAGATTGTTGACAATGCAGTGGACGAAGCTCTTGCCGGTTATTGTGATACCATAGACGTCACTATCAATGAGGATAATTCTGTCACTGTTGTAGATAACGGACGTGGAATTCCTGTTGGAATTAATCATAAAGCAGGAATACCGGCTGTTGAAGTTGTATTCACTATTCTTCATGCCGGCGGTAAATTCGGCGGTGGAGGATATAAGGTTTCCGGCGGACTTCACGGCGTGGGGGCTTCGGTTGTAAACGCGCTCTCCGAGTGGCTTGAAGTTGAAATCTGTCAGGATGGAAAAGTTTATAAACAGCGTTATGAGAGAGGTCATGTCTGCTATCCTCTGAAGGAGACAGGAACCTGTCCCCCTGACAAAACTGGTTCAAAGATTACATTTCTTCCGGACAATGAGATTTTTACCGAGACCACGGTTTATGAATTTGATGTATTAAAGAGAAGATTGAGGGAGATGGCATTTTTAACCAAGGGTCTCCGTATTATTCTCAGAGATAATCGAGAAGAAGAAGCTATAGAGGAAATGACCGCTGCTCCTGAAGCTGTTTCTGAGATTGCGGTTTCAGAAAAAATAAATTCAGAGAATTCCGAGAAAGAACTGGAGAAAAAACAGATTGATGAGCTTTTGTCCAGAGCGGGTGCAGATCAGACGGAAAATTCCCCTAAAGTTAAGACAGGAGGAAAAATCGGAAAAACTCATTATATTACTCTGGAGAATGGAAAGAAACAGAAAGTCATCGAGTTTTATTATGAGGGCGGAATCAAAGAATTTGTGTCCTATCTGAATAAGAGTAAAGAACCTCTCTATGATAAAGTCATTTATTTTGAGGGAGAGAAGAATCATGTCTATGTGGAAGTTTCTTTCCAGCACAATGATTCTTATAATGAGAGTGTTTTCAGTTTTGTAAATAATATCAATACGCCCGAGGGCGGCACGCATCTGATGGGATTTCGGAATGCCATCACCAAGACCTTTAATGATTATGCCCGCGGCGCCAAACTTTTGAAAGACAGTGAGCCGAATCTGTCCGGCGAGGATATCAGAGAGGGTCTGACTGCCATTGTCAGCGTAAAGATTGAGGACCCTCAGTTTGAGGGACAGACAAAACAGAAATTAGGAAACAGCGAAGCCAGAGGAGCAGTGGACAGTATTGTCAGCGAGCAGCTCATGTATTTTCTGGAGCAGAATCCTTCCATTGCAAAATCCATCTGTGAGAAATCCATTCTCGCACAGAGAGCCAGAGAGGCGGCGAGAAAGGCCAGAGACCTGACTAGAAGAAAGACTGCTCTGGAGGGAATGTCTCTTCCCGGAAAGCTTGCAGACTGTTCTGACAAAGACCCTGCAAACTGTGAAATTTATATTGTTGAGGGAGATTCCGCAGGAGGAAGTGCTAAAACCGCGCGCTCCCGCGCGACCCAGGCGATTCTGCCGCTGCGCGGTAAGATTTTGAATGTAGAGAAAGCGAGATTGGACAAAATTTATGCTAATGCTGAAATCAAAGCCATGATTACTGCTTTCGGCACGGGTATACATGAAGATTTTGATATCACCAAGCTTCGCTATAACAAAATTATTCTCATGACAGATGCGGATGTGGACGGTGCGCATATCAGTACTTTGCTGCTAACCTTCTTGTATCGCTTTATGCCGGAGCTCATCAAACAGGGACATGTATTCCTTGCAAAGCCTCCTCTTTACAAGCTTGAGAAAAATAAAAAGGTTTGGTACGCCTACAGTGATGAGGAGCTGGATGAGATTCTGAAAGAAGTAGGCCGCGATCAAAACAATAAAATTCAGCGTTACAAAGGTCTTGGAGAGATGGATGCAGAGCAGCTCTGGGAGACTACCATGGATCCTGAACGCCGTATTCTTCTCCGGGTCAATTATGATGAGGAGACAGAATCTGAGTTGGATTTGACCTTTACTACACTCATGGGTGATAAAGTGGAGCCTCGACGTGAATTTATAGAAGAGAATGCAAGATTTGTGAAGAATCTTGACATTTAAAACAGAGAGTATTCAGAACAGAAAGGTTAATTATGAACGACGATATTTTTGATAAGGTTCATGAGGTAGACAAAATCCACGAGGTGGATTTAAAGGAGCGGATGGAGACGTTCTATATTGATTACGCTATGAGCGTTATTGCGTCCCGGGCGCTCCCTGATGTGAGAGACGGTTTAAAGCCGGTTCAGCGCCGTGTGCTTTATTCCATGATTGAGTTAAACAATGGTCCCGACAAGCCTCATCGTAAGAGTGCCCGTATTGTCGGTGATACCATGGGTAAATATCATCCCCATGGAGACAGTTCTATCTATGGCGCATTGGTAAATATGGCCCAGGAATGGTCTACCAGATATCCTCTGGTGGATGGTCATGGCAACTTCGGTTCCATGGATGGAGACGGCGCTGCCGCCATGCGTTATACTGAGGCAAGACTCTCCAAGATTTCCATGGAGCTCTTGGCCGATATCAACAAGGATACCGTAGATTTTGTTCCTAATTTCGACGATACGGAGAAAGAACCTGTGGTATTGCCCAGCCGTTATCCGAATTTATTGGTGAACGGCACTACTGGTATCGCGGTGGGTATGGCTACCAATATTCCGCCTCACAATCTTCGAGAAGTTATAAATGCAGTTGTAAAGATCATTGACAATCGGGTTCAGGAGGACAGAGCCACCACAATTGAAGAGGTGCTTCCTATTGTCAAAGCTCCTGATTTTCCCACAGGCGGTCTGATCATGGGTACAAGAGGCTGCGAGGAGGCTTATCGCACCGGACGGGGCAAAGTGAGAATCCGCGCGGTGACTAATATCGAGACATTGCCCAATGGAAAGACTCAGATCATAGCCACAGAGCTGCCCTATATGGTGAATAAGGCTAATCTGATCGTGAAGATTGCTGAGCTCGTAAAATTGAAAAAAATTGACGGCATCACGGATATCCGCGATGAGTCCAACAGAGAAGGTGTTCGCGTAGTAATCGAGCTGCGTCGTGATGCCAATGCAAATGTGATTTTAAATCAGCTGTTTAAACATACGCAGCTTCAGGACACCTTCGGTGTGATCATGCTGGCTCTGGTGAACAATGAGCCAAAGGTCATGAATCTTCTTGAGATGCTCAATTATTATCTGCAGCATCAGGAGGATGTGGTCACCCGCAGGACAAAATATGATCTGAACAAAGCCGAGGAGAGAGATCATATTTTACAGGGTCTTTTGAAAGCTCTGGATTTTATTGATGAGGTGATCTCAATTATCCGCGGCAGTCAGAATACGCAGATTGCCAAGGAAAGATTGATCGAGAGATTTGAACTTTCCGATGTTCAGGCTCAGGCTATTGTGGATATGCGTCTGAGAGCGCTCACCGGTCTGGAGAGAGAAAAGCTTGAAAATGAGCACAGAGAGCTGGAGATACGCATCGGAGAACTGAAAGCGATTCTTGCGGATGAAAAGCTTCTGCTGGGCGTCATCAAGGAAGAAATCATGATGATTGCGGAGAAATATGGCGATGACAGGAGAAGTACCATCGGTTTTGATGAGTTTGATATCTCCATGGAGGATTTGATTCCTTATGACAATACCGTTATCGCCATGACCAGACTGGGCTATATCAAGCGCATGACGGTGGATAATTTCAAGGCTCAGAACCGTGGCGGCAAGGGCATAAAAGGTATGCAGACTATCGAGGATGATTATATTGAAGATCTCCTGATGAGCACCACTCACCATTACATGAATTTCTTTACCAATATGGGACGGGTATACCGCCTGAAGGCCTATGAGATTCCCGAAGCCGGCAGAACCGCCCGGGGAACTGCGGTAATTAATCTCCTCCAGCTTCAGCCCGGAGAGAAAATTACGGCTATGATTCCTATCAAGGAATATGACGAAAACAAATATCTCTTTATGGTTACCAAAAAAGGCATTGTGAAAAAAACGCCTCTGGCAGATTTTGCAAATGTGAGAAAGAATGGTCTCACGGCTATTATCCTGAAGGATGACGATGAGCTGATTGAGGTGAAGACCACCGATGCGGACAGTGAGATTTTCCTGGTTACCAGACAGGGAATGTGTATCCGCTTTAAGGAGACGGATGTGCGTCCCACGGGGAGAGCTTCCATGGGTGTCATCGGTATGAATCTGTCTCCCGAAGATGAGGTCATCGGTATGCAGCTGCAGATTCAGGGAGATTCTCTCCTGATCGTGTCTGAGAATGGTCTCGGAAAACGCACTTATCTGGATGAATTCACAGTGCAGAAGCGAGGCGGTAAAGGTGTAAAATGCTACAAAATCACGGAAAAAACCGGTGATGTGGTGGGCGCCAAGGCTGTGACGGACGACAATGAACTGATGATGATTACCACAGAGGGAATTATCATTCAGCTGCGGATGCAGGATATTTCCACATTGGGCAGGATTACCTCCGGTGTCAAGATGATGAATCTGGACGAGGGTGTGAAAGTGGCTCAGATTGCCAAAGTCCGCGCAAAAATATCTAATGAAGATCAGGAATTTGACACTATTGAGGATGCTTCCGAAGACACTGATGAAGATGCATCGGAACAGACAGAATAAAAATACTGAAAAATTTCTTGAAATTCCTGTTTTTTGGGTGTAGATTATATGAGGATGTACCGGAAAAGTTTGTGCCATGGGGTACAAACTTTTCTTATTGTGTGCGATATAAGAATAATTATGAATAGAAAAGAAAGGGTGTTAAAATGTCAGTTGCAACGGTGAAAGAATATTTGAAACAGTTTAATCTGGATGAAAAGGTGGAAGAGTTTACGGAATCCAGCGCCACAGTGGAGCTCGCGGCTCACGCTGCAGGTGTGATTCCCGCCATGATCGCAAAGACACTGTCCTTTAAGGTAGGAGATCACGCAGTACTGATCGTGACCAGCGGCGACACAAAGGTGGATAACAGAAAGTTTAAAGACAAATTTGGCATGAAGGCAAAGATGCTGACTCCGGAAGAAGTTGTGGAGTACACCGGACATACCATCGGAGGCGTGTGCCCTTATGCAAATCCAGAGGGAAAGACCAAGGTATATCTGGATGAATCCATGAAGCGTTTTGACATGGCTCTTCCGGCAGCAGGTAGCTCCAGCAGTTGTGTGAGACTGACCATAGAGGAACTGGAGCGCTCCTGTCCCGGTGCAGAGTGGGCGGATATCTGTAAATTGCCTGATATTGCGGAATAAAGGAGTTGATTTAAAATGGAAGCGTATATAATTTTTAAAGACCTTGCCATTATCATTGTGTTTGCGAAGTTTTTCGGACTTGTGGCGAGAAAACTGAAAGCGCCCCAGGTTGTGGGCGAGATTATCGCGGGTCTTCTGATCGGGCCCAGTATTCTTGGATTTGTGCAGCAGACTGAGTTTCTGACACAGATGGCGGAAATAGGCGTAATCCTCTTAATGTTTTCCGCAGGCCTGGAGACAAATTTAAAAGAACTGTTAAAGACAGGACCCATCGCGTTTCTGATTGCCTGTGCGGGAGTATTTGTTCCGCTGCTTGGCGGAACGCTGCTCTATATGGGATTTTACGGAGCGGCTCCCTGGGGTTCCGAGAAATTTTATATGGCGGTTTTCATCGGCGTTATTATGACGGCCACCAGCGTGAGCATCACAGTGCAGTCTCTGAAGGAATTGGGTAAATTAAAAGGAAAAGTCGGAACTACGATTTTGAGCGCCGCCATCATCGATGATGTCATCGGCATTATTGTCCTTACCTTCGTTGTGGGTGTCAAGAATCCTGACTCCAACCCGGGGCAGGTGATTATTTCCACTATATTGTTTTTTATATTTGTACTGGTGATTGGATTCATTCTCTACAAAATATTTAAGAAGATTGATGAGAGATATCCTCACACCAGAAGAATTCCTATTCTGGGTCTTGCTCTCTGCTTCTCATTTGCTTATATTGCAGAGAAATATTTCGGTATCGCGGATATTACCGGCGCATATGTGGCTGGTATCATTCTCTGTTCCCTCAGAGATTCCGACTACATAGCAAATAAGATGGACACGAATTCCTATATGCTGTTTGATCCGATTTTCTTTGCGAGTATCGGATTAAAGACCAACATCGACAATATCGACACCGGGATTTTACTCTTTTCCGTGGGATTTGTGATTGTGGCTTTGGTCTGCAAAATTGTTGGCTGCGGACTCATGGCAAAGCTTTGCAGATTCAATTTTTCCGATTCTCTGAAGGTAGGCGTAGGCATGATGACGAGAGGAGAAGTGGCTTTGATCGTGGCACAGAAGGGTCTGTCTGTGGGACTTCTCACTTCCGTATATTTTACGTCGGTGATTTTGCTGATTATCGTGTCCAGCATTACGACGCCGATTATATTGAAAGTGCTGTATGCCAAAGATAAACAATGTGAAGCGGAGGCATAAAAACTCCCTTAATGCTCATGAATCATATACAGATAAGCATTTCCCTTTTTCCCTGTGCGATCGATGATACCGATATAATATAAAATATTTACAGTAATGCCCGCCAGGGAAACAGGAATATGTGCGGCTTTACCGAAGTCCTTTACGGTAAATTCATCTTCCAGTTCATAGGGCACAAACTGCATATAATCTTTCAGACAATTGATTTCTACTTCTTCTACTAATTGTGTAGGGATTCGGTCATAGCGGCTGGATCCCTTCTTTTTATCCCTGCTCCAGCCATTTAACAGTTTGTATTCCTCCATATCCATAAGAACCAGCTTCAGACGCAGATTCGGATTTTTCAAAAACATTTTGATTTTATATAATTCCGGAAAAACCATATAAGGACTGCCTTTTTTCGGAGATTTCCGGGGCTTGCTCAGCTCGCCGCTCTCCTGATCTATCCAGATAACCCACTTTTCTCTCGGGATGGGATAAACGATAGTAACGGGGTAGAGAGGCAGAAAGGCACTGAGTTTATTGCGCATTTTATTAAATTGCCGAGTCTGAATCTCTATGATCTCACCGTCGTGATAGATGTCTGCCACATAATTATCGATGGGAATTTCCTGATGATCTTCGTCCGATTCATAAAAATTCTTCAGAATTGCGTGGACAGTCTTCTCCGAAAGCGTGCCGATACCAAGACGCTGTCTGTCCACTCCTATGATTTTATCTTTAGCGGCCTGAAAGGCCCGTTGATCAGGCATGAAATATTATCTCCTGTCGTTTTCATCTGACTCCGGTTTCTTTTGATGTCACTATTGTACTGTAATTCGTATGACTCTTCAAGTCTGGGATTCATTTGATTGTAACAGTTCAGTCTAAAATATTATGATTGCTACATTCAGCAGTATCGAGACAGGAGGTATAGGGATGGATTTGCAGACATTGGTGGAACCCAACTGAACCCAGCTGCAAATCCATCTCTATACCCCCTTCCGACCCTGTTGAAACAGCAATTGCAATATTTTAGGCCAAACTGTTACATTTGATTAACTTTATCTGTTTTTTACTCTTGTAGAAATACTCAAAAAATGCTACGATGCATTAGTAGGGAAATTTTAGAAGGATTGGAGAAAAGTATGAGTAAAGAAAAGATAATTCCTTATAAAATCTATTTGGAAGAACATGAAATGCCGGATAGCTGGTATAATGTGCGCGCGGATATGAAGAATAAACCGGCGCCGCTGTTGAATCCCGGCACTCTGCAGCCATTGACCCTTGAGGAGATGAGCGGTATTTTCTGTGAAGAATTGTGCAGGCAGGAGCTTGACGATACAACGCCGTATTTTCCGATTCCGGAGGAGATTAAGAAGTTTTATAAAATGTATCGTCCGTCTCCGTTGGTTCGCGCTTATTGTCTGGAGGAGAAGCTGCAGACGCCCGCCAAAATTTATTACAAATTTGAGGGTAACAATACGAGCGGAAGCCATAAGTTGAATTCAGCGATTGCTCAGGCTTATTATGCCAAGAATCAGGGACTTAAGGGTGTGACTACAGAGACCGGAGCAGGACAATGGGGAACAGCGCTTTCCATGGCATGTGCCTATCTGGGACTTGATTGTCAGGTCTATATGGTAAAATGTTCTTATGAACAGAAACCTTTCCGGAGAGAGGTTATGCGGACCTATGGAGCAAATGTGACTCCTTCTCCCTCTGATACCACTGAAGTAGGACGGAAGATTCTGAAGGAATTCCCGGGAACCACAGGAAGCCTTGGATGCGCTATTTCGGAGGCGGTGGAAGCTGCTACTTCTCAGGAAGGATATCGTTATGTGTTAGGTTCTGTGCTGACACAGGTTCTTCTTCATCAATCCGTGATTGGACTTGAGTCCAAGGCTGCAATGGATAAGTATGGCATTAAGCCGGATGTGATCATCGGATGTGCCGGCGGCGGTTCCAATTTAGGAGGCCTGATTTCTCCGTTTATGGGAGAAAAACTGCGAGGCGAAGCAGATTACAGAATTATTGCAGTTGAGCCTGCCTCTTGTCCCAGCTTTACCAGAGGAAAATATGTATATGATTTCTGTGATACAGGAAAGGTATGTCCTCTGGCGAAAATGTATACTTTGGGCAGCAGTTTTATTCCCGCTGCTAATCATGCGGGAGGACTGCGTTACCATGGCATGAGTTCCGTGCTGTCACAGCTGTACGCAGACGGCTATATGGAAGCGGTCAGCGTGGAACAGACTTCCGTGTTCAAGGCGGCAGAGGAATTTGCGAGAGTGGAGGGTATCCTGCCCGCACCGGAGAGCTCTCATGCTATTAAAGTGGCAATAGACGAAGCCTTAAAATGCAAAGAGACCGGTGAAGAAAAGACGATTCTCTTCGGCCTTACCGGAACGGGATATTTTGATATGGTGGCTTATGAGCGCTACAACAACGGAGAAATGAGCGATCATATTCCTTCGGATGAGGAGCTGGCCAAGGGATTTGCCGGAATTCCCAGATTTCCCGGAAATGATATCTAAAAGTTGAAGCAAATAGGAGGAATTTCTCAATCGGGAGAAATTCCTCCTATTTATTTTAATTTGATTTAAATTCTGTAACGATTTTCTGCAAACCGTGTCAAATATAATAAATGACAGGGAAAGGAGGGTATCTGTCTGTGGAATTAGGTGATTTATACGAAGAATACGCAATCATGATCTACCATTTCATTTACTTAAAATGCAGAGATAAGGACCTGGCGGAAGATATCGTGCAGACTACTTTTTTAAAGGCAATTACGAAAATCGATTCCTTTCACGGTGAAAGCAAGATATCTACATGGCTCTGTCAGATTGCCAAAAACGAATATCTGAATTATTGCCGGAAGCATAATCGGCAGCAATCCTACGATGAATATGTGGAAAATAACGCAGAATTGTTTCTTCAGAAGACAGAGCCTTTTCATGATACAGCGCTTGAAAAGATAATCTTAAATGAGCGGGCAGATGTTATCAAAAAAATTCTTCACACTCTGGAGGAACCATATAAAGAAGTATTTATGATGCGGGTATATGGGGAGTATTCCTTCGGAGAAATTGCGGAGCTGTTTCAGAAGAACGACACATGGGCCAGAGTAACCTATTATCGTGCGAAGATAAAAATTATTGAGAAATTTCAGGAAAAGGAGGAGTTTTTATGAAATGTAATATTGCCAGAGATTTATTTCCCTTATATTTTGACGGATTATGCAGTGAAGATACGAAAAAACAGCTGGAAGAGCATCTGGAGTCCTGTGAGAGCTGCAGACAGTTAAAACAGAGCATGGAGCAGGAATCCGTTCTGCCTGATGATAATCAGGAGTGGAAACAGTCCATTCTGCCATTGAAAAAGGTTAAGAAAAAGATGCGCAGAAAGAATCTTCAGATTGCAATATGTGTGTTTTTCTTATTGTTGCTTGCGGGAGCTACGGCGTTTCTCACTTACGGACAGATTACCAGAACAAATATCAGTTTTGAATTGATTTATGATGCAGCTTGTTTTGAACATATTGGAAAAGAGTTTGCCTCCGGAAATATAGAACCTTTATATGAAAGACTTTCTAGCGGATTCATGCTGCGGGATGATGAATCGGCTGTCATCCGTATGCTCTATAATGACGAAGACATTTATGATACGGAGATAAAAGAAGCTATTATGGCAAAATACCACCAGTACTTTGACGGTAAGAATTTGACCTATAAGGGAATTGAGGAAATCAGCTATCGGGAGGCGCCGGATACGGGGTGGAACAGGACGATATATATTGCCCTGAAATTTGAAGGGACAGACCAGATTGAGTATTATATGTCTCTCTATAAAGATTTGGATGGAAAATATATGGTGGATGATTATTTTGGCGATCCCTATTTATCTTATACCAGCGCAGCGGTAAAGGATGAGGCAAAGTCTGAGTATGTAGAATCCTATCACACAGATGACAGTCTGTTTTCCTGTCTGCCTAATAGAGCGAAGGATGGTATGATAGCCCTGACAAAACAGATTATACTCTCCTCCGGACAGCGCGCCCTGCAGGGGGACACGATTTTGGCCGAGCACGGGCAGATGCGGATGAGTATCAAATCAGAGCAGGATATGGAGGATGGCACGAATTCTTTGCAGGATAAAATGAATGAAGAACTGGACAAATTAACGGAATGGGATTATTATGTAACAGACATTCTTCTCAATGTCAAGGGATATGATCAAACGAGATATCTGTACCGGTATCAGATGGATATAGAGCTTACCAATCAAAACAGCCTGGACGGTATCATTGTGAGTCTGGATTGTTATAGAATTGGAGAGAATTTTATATATATTGACGGGTCGGATAAAATATACGGGGATAATCTATCGCCGGAAATCCTTCAGGTATTGGAGGGATTATGTCAATAAAAGCTTGGGAGACATAATATGAAAAAAACGGATTTGTGGAAAACTTCGTGGAATCGGATTTTGGTACTGTTTTGTGTGCTGGTTTGTGTGTTGGCGGGATGCGGCCAAAAGAATATTGTGACAGACGCATCGGGTGAGACTGGTCTGGAGAAGAGTCAGGACGAGACTGTGCTGAGTGAGGCTGGTCTGGAGGCAAGTCAGGACACTGCACCAAGCGAAGAGATTGTGCAGGAGTCGGGGACAGATGAGGAGACAGTCCCCGACTCTCTCTCCATTTTAATGGTGGGAGATATTCTTCTGCATACTCCTGTGGAGGAGAGCGCTCTGCAGAGTGACGGCAGCTATGATTTCACGGCGATTTTCGCCAATTTGCAGGAAGAGATACAGGCGGCTGATGTGGCTATCGTCAATCAGGAGGTAATTCTGGGAGGAGAGGAGCTGGGTATCTCCGGGTATCCCGCTTTTAATGCGCCCTATGCAGCAGGAGATGCTTTGGTGGAGGCAGGATTTGATGTGATTTGTCATGCCACCAATCACGCTTTGGACAAGGGGAGCAGAGGGATTACAAACTGTCTGGATTTTTGGCAGGACAAGCATTCGGATATCGCCGTGTTGGGGATTTATGACAGCGAGGAAGCGCAGGATGAGATTTATGTCTGTGAGCAGAATGGTATTCGCATCGCTGTCTTGAATTATACCTATGGAACCAATGGCATACCGCTCCCGGAGAGCATGCCTTATGCGGTAAATCTTCTTGAGGAAGAGCGGGTGAAGGCCGATTTGCAGAAGGCGGAGGAGATGGCGGATTTTACGGTGGTATGCCCTCATTGGGGAACGGAATATTTGCTGGATGTTTCGGAGAGCCAGAAAAAATGGACGCAGATATTTTTACAGGGCGGCGCGGATTTGGTGCTGGGTACTCATCCCCATGTGATAGAGCCCATAGAGTGGGTGAAGGATGAGGAACAGGGTTCGGAAATGTTGGTCTACTATTCTCTGGGTAATTTTGTGAACTGGACTTCGGGAACCGGAGCGGGTGTGGCAAACCGCATGGTGGGCGGTATGGCACAGATCACTTTGGAGAGGAACGAGGACGGAGAGGTCTATATTGCAGATTACGGGGTGACGCCTCTGGTCTGCCATGTGGAGGAGGGTACGGATGGTGTAACCGTCTATGCTTTGTCTGATTATACAGAAGAGCTTGCGGAGCGGAATGCCATTGTCAGACAGGATTCGGCGTTTTCCCTGGAATATTGCAATAGGTTGTGCAGCGAGGTGTTTTCCACAAGTTTCTAGACTTTCCTGTATTCTTATGCTACAATCTGTTTAACAAATTTCAGCATATTCTGGAGGGTTTAGGATGAAGATTACAAATGACATTTTGTATGTAGGAGTCAATGACCATGATATCGATTTGTTTGAGGGGCAGTATATCGTACCCAATGGCATGGCTTACAATTCATATGTGATCCGGGATGATAAAATTGCCGTGATGGACACAGTGGATATAAATTTTACAGAAGAATGGATATGTAATCTGAGGGGAGCTCTCGGTGATACGGCACCAGATTATCTGATCGTTCAGCATATGGAGCCGGATCACTCTGCCAATATTGCTGAGTTTATGAATATTTATCCCGATGCGGTTGTGGTGGCTACCGCTGCCGCTTTTCGCATGATGCAGCAGTTTTTTGGAACGGATTACGCTGACAGGCGTAAGGTTGTGGGAGAGGGAGACACTCTTTCTCTGGGACGGCACCAATTGACCTTTGTCACCGCGCCTATGGTACATTGGCCGGAAGTTATGGTGACCTATGACAGCACGGATAAAGTGTTGTTTTCTGCCGATGCATTCGGCAAATTCGGAGCGTTGGATGTGGAGGAAGACTGGGCCTGTGAGGCCCGCCGTTATTATATCGGAATTGTGGGCAAATTTGGAGCTCAGGTTCAGACATTGTTAAAAAAGGCGGCTGCATTGGATATTCAAATCATTTGTCCGCTCCATGGCCCGGTTCTCACAGAGCGCCTGGATTATTATTTGAATCTCTACGATATCTGGTCTTCCTATAGAGCGGAGAGCGAAGGCGTGATGATTGCGTATACTTCTGTCTATGGCAACACTGCCAGAGCGGCGGAGCTTTTGGCTGAAAAGCTGGAGGACAGGGGATGTCCCAAAATTGTAGTCTGTGATCTGGCAAGAGAAGATATGGCTGAAGCTGTGGAGGATGCTTTCCGCTATGGAAAACTGGTATTGGCAGCTACTACCTACAATTCAGGTGTATTTCCCTTTATGGAACAATTTATCAGACAGCTCACAGAGCACAATTATCAGAACCGGACTGTGGCCATGATTGAAAACGGCTCCTGGGCGCCCTGTGCTGTGAAGGTTATGACAAAGCTTCTGGAAAACAGCAAGAATATTACATATACTGACACAAACGTGACGATTAAATCTGCGTTGGACGAGGAGAGTCTGAGACAATTGGATGCACTGGCCGAGGAATTGTGGTGATATTTTTACTATTGAAAGAGTTATAAATAACGAGAAATAACAAAAAGTCTTGCAGGTTGTAATTTTAGCAACTTGGAAGGCTTTTTATCTATCAGAAAAAGTAAATAAATTAAATTATATTTTAAAACTATATATTATTAATATTATTGACAAATAGAAGTAAATAACATACCATAAGTACAGCATATTAAAAAGCATATTTGTAGAATTATAATCTACAAATATATGGTTAACGCACAGAGGAGGATAAAATATGGCTAAAAGGAAAAGAAATATTATTATGTTACTTACAATTTGCGTTTCAATAATTTTAGGTGGAATAATAGATGCTCCAGTATTAGCTCAGGAAATAATTGATGGAGATTTGACGTACGAAGAAGGGGCTGTAGATTATATAACACCGGAGATGCTAACTCTTGAGCAGCAAAAACTAAATTCATTGTACAGGAATCGTGTATCATACCCTTCCTCCATAAAAATATCAGTTACACAGTTTCCTCAACAAAATGGATATTATTGTGGTCCTGCTACTGTTAAGCAGGTTGTGCATTGGATCAATGGTTCTTCCAATTCTCAGGATTGGTATGCAGAAAAGTTAGGAACTACAAAAGATGGAACCAATATGACCTGTATTCCCGACGTGTTAAATGACTGTATTGATGAGCAATTTTATGTATATTCATCAATGGGAACACAAACAGAATGGATGGATAAAATTCGTTCCAGTGTTTATAACGACAGACCTGCTATATTAGATATTAATACAATTGAATTATGTAAAGAAGAAAAATTTCCATACCCGACAAAAGGACATTTTGTGAATGTAAGCGGGTATTCTTCCACACAGGTAATGATAACTGATCCGAATGATGCAAGAGGAAATGTATGGTATGATATTGACGTTTTATATAGTGCTAACAGTGCTCATTTCAGGCAGGCAATCGTATGGTAAAGTGTAAAATTGGATTGGTCATTATATTTATAATAATGTGTTTGGCTGGTTGCGGAAATAAGAATACTCTTATTGTGCAGGAAAAAGAAGCATGGGATTATGTTGATGTGAAAATTTCCGGTATACCTGAAAACGCATATGTATGCGCTGTAGCTTCAAATGGAATTTATTATGAAGTTGAAAATAGTACAGATTATTCCGGAGCAGAACCGACATCAGAATATGAATTTCATTTTTTGGACTATTCAGGTAATGACCGAATGCTTTTGCAGAAAAGTAACATGAATACATATAACATAATGAATATTGGTGATAACATGCTTCTGTGTGATGTGACGGTAGATGGCATGGAAATAGTCAAATTTTCATCAGATGGGAATATTGAAACACTGTTTACCCAAAATGCTCCTCAGTTTCCCTTTATACAATCCTGTGGAAAATATATGGTGAGCATACGCAATAATTTTGCAGAAGATTTTGTTATGTATGAAAACACTCTTATTCTACAGGATACAGAGAAAAATGAAGAGAAAGTAATCTATCGTGCCTTATGGAATAATGAAACAGCAAGAGGTGAAGATATAGGTTGTGTTTCTATAAACGATGAGACAGTTTGTTTTACTCTAAACAAATTTTATGAGGGTAAGGAAAAGGAATATATCCTGTGTTTATATGATATTGACAAAGAAGAAATCGTTGAGGAGATTGTGTTGCCAACACGTGTGTATTATGCGGCATATGGAGGGGATAAAGGCGGTTTATTATTGTCGGAAACGGATGACTATGAGTTTATAGAGGAAGCAGGTTCAATCGGATATATCAAAGATGACGTCTTTGTGGAGACTGCAAAGATCCCACTAATTTCAGCTTCTAATATGATTAATGACGGCAGCTATACCGGATCCGGTTATTATTTTACTACATATAAGACTGCTTATTATTGGGACACAAAAGCAAATAAGATGTATGTATACGATTATCAATGGGATGAAAGAAGAGGCTCTATATTCCCAACTGAAAATGGACTTAAATTCGTAGTTGACGATGGAGACAGCACATTCATAAGAACCGTGTCGGTAAAATAAAACCTAATCGGAAATTACAGAAACTTTTTCATCACTGTACAGACAGGCTTATACAGCACAAGCATTAGCGCAAAATTACCCGCGCAGTGGATGATATCCCATGGAATGCCGGCTACCCACCAGGTAAATCCCGCATACAGGCCGTTTTGCAGGCTGCCGCCCGCGGTTCCCGCCACAATATAGGGGATGGAGCAGAGCAGACCAAAGCAGAGTCCGAAGGCTCCGGACAGGATGCCCCAAAACCATACGGATGTCTGTCTGCGGAAAATCCATGTGAGAAGCACCAGAGCAGGCCATGCGCAGAGGTAGGAAAACCACCAGATATTAAATCCAAACACGCAGCCTTCCACTAAAATAAAAACCGGAACCACCAGAATAACCTTCCAGCCCAGAAATAAGGTGAACATAATCAGCCAGAAGCTGGTGAGCTCAATATTGGGCAGGAAGGCCAGAGCATATTTACAGACTTCTATGATAGCTACCATCATGCCGATGGTAGCTATATCTTTGCCGGAAACTTTCCTGGAGACTATACCGGATATAGAGTTTTTATTATCTTTACGGGAATTCATAACAGAAGGTCCTACGGCGTTGCCAGAGTGTAGCGGATGGAAAAGATATCGCCATCCAGCACCGGCTGGCTGTCAATACCGTAATTGCAGTAATCTCCGTTTACATAAAAGGACCAGTATGCGCCATCTGTATTATAGTCTGCGGTCAAACCGTTCACTGTGTCCACCATCATGCCGTATTCGCTCTCCGTGCCGGAGAAGCTTAAGCCTTCAGCCTCTTCCATGGCCTGTCTCAAAAATTCCACCTCCGTTTGAAGCTGATAGGCGGTTGTCTCCTGGCGGTCATCCACTACTTCGATAGTGATGGATTTGCTGCCCGCCACGGGCTTTGCACCAAAGAGGAAGTAAATCCCCGAAAATGCTGCAATGGCAATGAGCAGTACGGCGATGCCGATTATAATCTTCTTGTTTGCTTTTTTCTGTCCATCTGTCTTTTGTTCATTCATTTTTATAAGTCCTCCTCGTCATTGTCAGCAGACTGCTGCAGAGAAAAGATAAACTCGCTTCCTGCGCCCTCCGTGCTGATTACGTTGATATGTTCTCCGTGAGTATTGATAATTTCTTTTACGATGGAGAGGCCGAGGCCTGTTCCCTTTTTATCTTTGCCCCGGGAGAGGTCTGATTTGTAAAAGCGGTCCCAGATCAATTTCAAATCGTCCTTGGGAATACCGATGCCGGTATCCTTTACGGATACAAAGAGTTTATTCTTCTTTTCAGAGGTTTCAATTTTGATAACCGAGTTGTGATGGCTGAATTTGATGGCATTATCCAGAAGATTGTAGAGTACCTGCTGGATTTTTTCCATATCTGCATATACATACATTTTATCGCCGGAGAGAATGACCTCAATGGCGATAGTCTTCTGGCGGCAAATTCCCTCGAAGGTGGCCGCGGTGCGGCGAATCACCTGGTTGATATCAAAATCACTCTTATTCAGAATCATACCCCGGGTGTTCAGGTTGTTGAGAGTCAAAAGGCTGTTGGTGAGCTTAGTCAGGCGGTCCGTCTCATTCAGCAGAATATTCAGGTATTTCTCGTAGGCTTCCGGCGGGATAGTGCCGTCTAGCATGGCCTCCAGATAGCCGTGAATAGAAGTCAGGGGTGAACGGAAGTCATGGGACACATTCGCCACAAATTTCTTTTGATTGTCCTCGGCGCGGGCAATCTCGCTGGCCATATAATTCAGGCAGACTGCCAGATAGCCGATTTCGTCCTCGCTCTCCACCTGGAATTCATAGTGCATATTTCCCGAGGCGTACTGCTCCGTGGCATAGGTAATCTTGCGCAGGGGCATGTAGACCATCTCTGTGAAGAAAATCAAAATGATCCCGGAGAGCAGAAGGAGAATCACCAGCGTGATATAAGAAATCCTCAGCAGATTATTGCAGGATTCTCTGATATTCGTCATGTCACAGAGAATTACAACATAACCCTTTACTTTATAATTGGAAGTAATGGGGGCAAAGACACTGAGCATATCCGTTTCATAATTGCCGAAAAATTTGTCAACCGTATAGTAAGAACCCCTGGTGACGGTGGGGTCAAAATTTTCAATCATCACCACATCTTCCACATTGATGGGTGAGCTTGTGTCCAGAACCAGACGCCCGGAAGGATTGATGATGCAGATGACGCTCTCCAGATAGATAGCCAGAGAGTCAAGCTGAGTCTTTACTTCTTCCAGACTGTTTTCGCTGGTATACAGTCCGCTGGCGTAGTTTTCCGCCACCAGCATAGCTTCATAATAAAGATTTTTCGCCTTTTCACGCACCAGATGTTCCTCTGTCATGCTGGGCACAAAGGTAGTCACGATGATAAAGGCGAACACGCCGAAAATAAAATAAGCCAGCACAAATTTCAGATAGAGAGTTTTTTTCATCCGTTCCGAACCTCGAATTTATAGCCAATGCCCCAGATAGTGGAGATTTTCCAATTGGCATGGTCTTTGATTTTTTCTCTCAGACGCTTGATGTGTACGTCAACCGTGCGGGTGTCTCCGATGTATTCATATCCCCAGATCTGATCCAGAAGCTGTTCTCTGGTAAATACATGGTTTGGAGATGCCGCCAGAAAATACAGAAGCTCCAGTTCTTTGGGGGGCATATCCACGGTCTCACCCATATAAACTACAGAATAATTGGTGAGATTGATGGAAAGATTTTCGTATTCCACACATTTGTCATTGCGGGTTTCCGGCACGGCGCTCACCGGCTTATAGCGGCGCAGCACAGATTTTACCCGGGCCACCAGCTCCTTGGTGTCGAAGGGCTTTTCCATATAGTCGTCGGCGCCAAGCTCCAGTCCCAGCACTTTGTCGAAGACCTCCCCTTTGGCGGACAGCATGATGATGGGCACGGAATATTTGGCCCGAACCTCCCGACATACCTGATAGCCGTCGATGCCCGGGAGCATCAAGTCAAGCAGGATCAGATTGGGGGAAAAGCTCTCGTAGGCGGGCAGCACAGATTCCCCGTCATTGACGATTTTCGTCTCATAGCATTCCTTGGTGAGATAAAGGGAAATCAGTTCCGCGATATTGTTGTCGTCGTCCACAATGAGAATTTTTTGTTTGTTGATCATAATTACCTTCCTCTTTGATTTAAAGGCATTTATTTAAAGGTGACAATCGTCACGCCGGCGTCGCCTTCGCCGTATTCGCCCAGGCGGTATTCCTTCACATATTTGAGTCTCCGCAGATGATTGTGAACAGCTTTTCTGAGGGCTCCGGTGCCTTTCCCGTGTACAATCCGCACACTGGGCAGATGAGCCAGATAAGCGTCGTCCAGATATTTGTCCAGCTCTGCCAAAGCCTCGTCCACAGTGCGTCCCAGGAGATTAAGTTCCGTGGAGACCGACAGGGATTTGGACATCTTCATGCCGGAGGTGGAGCTACCCTTACTGCTATAGCCCGGGGCGGAAATACCGTCTTCCTGTATGGGCATAATATCATTTATATTTGCCTGGGTGCGTATGATGCCGCACTGTACGAAAAGATTTCCCTTTGCGTCCGGGAGAGAGCTGACGGTACCCTTCAGGCCCATGGAGATGATTTTCACGCTGTCTCCTTTTTTGAGCTTTTTGGGATCAAAGGCCTTGTCTGATTTGGAGTTTTTGGATTGATTGGATTCCTTCAGACTCAGGCGTTCGTTCTTTTCGCTGATTTTGTCCCGCAGCTTCTGGCGTTTTTGCTCCAGTTCCTTGATGTCTATGCCAGAGGCGGCAGCCTTGTTGAAATCCCGGATGGTCTCATCGGCAACTTCCTTGGCCTCCTGCAAAATCTCACGGGCTTTCTCGTTGGCCTCCCGCAAAATGCGGTCTTTTGACTGGTCGATTTTCTCGTTTTTCCGGCGCAGCTGCTCCTCCAGAGTGCGGATGCGTTCCTTGTACTCTGAAATTTCTCTGCGCTCATTCTCTATAGTGACGCGGCTCTGCTCCAAATCCGCGATCACATCCTCAAAGCTTTCGTCTTCCTTGCTGATTTGTTCTTTGGCGGCGCGGATGATCTCATCCGAGAGGCCCAGCTTGGAAGAGATGGCAAAAGCATTGCTCTTGCCGGGAATGCCGATGAGCAGACGGTAGGTGGGACGCAGGGTCTCCACGCTGAATTCGCAGCAGGCGTTCTCCACAAGATCGGTGGAAAGTGCGAAGATTTTCAGCTCGCTGTAATGCGTGGTAGCCATGGTGCGGATTCCCCTGCGGTGAAGATGATTCAGAATGGCGATGGCCAAGGCAGCGCCCTCCGTGGGGTCGGTGCCCGCGCCCAGCTCGTCAAACAGGCATAGGGAATTCTCGTCCGCGTGCTCCAGAATATGGACAATTCCGGTCATGTGGGAAGAGAATGTGGACAGGCTCTGCTCGATGCTCTGCTCGTCTCCGATATCCGCATAAACCTCCGTAAATACAGACAGTTCCGAGCGGTCCATAGCAGGAATATGCAGACCGGACTGTCCCATGAGGACAAAGAGTCCCACAGTCTTTAAGGACACGGTCTTTCCTCCGGTGTTGGGGCCGGTGACAATGAGCAAATCAAAATCTCTGCCCAGATGAATGTCGATAGGAACCACTTTTTTCTTATCTATAAGGGGATGACGGCCCTTTCGGATATTGATATAACGCTTTCTGTTAAATTGAGGCTCTGTGGCGTTCTGTTCCATGGCCAACTTGGCCTTTGCAAAGATAAAATCCAGAAGTGTCATGATTTTCTGGTTTGCGGAGAGCTCTTCCGTGTATTCTCCCGCCTGGGCGCTCAGGGAGGCCAGAATGACCTCGATTTCTTCCTGTTCCTGTAAATCCAGCTCCTTGAGCTGATTGTTCAGGCTTACCACGGCAGCAGGCTCAATAAAAAAGGTGGAGCCGGTGGAGGACTGGTCGTGAATCATGCCGTTGACCTGCCCTTTGTACTCAGCCTTCACGGGAATACAGTAGCGATTATTGCGCATGGTAATCACCGCATCCTGTAAATAGGTGCGATAGGAGCCGTTTAACATAGAGGTCAACTGGGCGTGAATTTTTTCATTGGCGGAGAGCTTTGCCCTGCGGATGCTCTTGAGTCTGGGGCTTGCGTCGTCCGCAATCTCCTCCTCCGAGAGAATGCAGCGGTTGATTTCCTCAGCCAGCCGGGTCAGGGGAGTCAATTGTTCAAAATAATCGTCCAGACTGTCCCCCGGGGCGTCCTCCCGCTCTTTTCGCCCGTAGGTCTTGATGCGGTTTACATTATCCAGCATGGATGCAATCTTCAAAAGCTCAGCGGCGGAAAGCGTGCTGCCAATCTCCAGAGATTTTATGGAAAAACCGAGATCCCGATTATTTCCGAAGGATGTGCTGCCAAACTGAAACAGCCGTCCCAGAGCGTCCCCGGTCTCCCGTTGATTCTGTCGTATCTGTGCCAGATCGATAGAGGGCGCAAGCTCTCTGCAGAGCGCTTTCCCGGGCTCGGAATCCGCTTTTTCCGTCAGAAGCTGTATAATTTTATCATATTCTAAGGTTTTTAATACTTTTTGGTTCATTAGCTGTTCTCCGTGTTCTTGTATAACCAATCAAGAATCTCATATCATTATATATGAAAAGGCGGGTAACCGCAAGAAACACTTGAGTTTCCGCAAACTTTTCATTTTGGTTAAAAATAGAGCTGTTGCTCCTGTAGATTATTTATCTACTTTTGCAACAGCTCACTGTTCTAATTACTTCCATGTCTCCGATACTGACACGAGCCACTCATAAATCTGGTCCGTCCTTTCGTCGTCGGCCCTGTATGTTATACCGTAAGGATAGTTTGATTGGGTTCTGAATTCAATCCATGTTAGATTCCCATCTTCATTATAGTAAAACGCTGACCACCAATAGTTGGCATCCCCCTCAACGTCAGGATGACCATCGGGAGCGATATATCTATCCGGAACAAGCCTCAACTCTTCATTTTCTGCGACACTTTTAAGCAATTCATAGTTTTCGCGTAATTCATCCAACTCGCAGGTTGTAACTAAAGTAAGATAATCGTTTAATTTCCCCTCAGCGAACTCGTTATATATATCCTTATAAATTAATCCATTAGCATATGAATCCTTCATAAAATACAGATTTCCCTGATTGTCAAAAAAGGAAATTAAAGACATGGGCTTATTGATGTCTTTATCCCGATTCCACTCATAGAGATCAACTCTTAACATAAATACAATCGCCGGCATTTCTTCCGATTCTTCAGTAGCCGAGTTTTCTATAGTTGAATCTTCTACCGTCGATTCTTCAACAATTTGTTCCGATTCGACAGTTTCACCGGCGATATTCTCCATGCCACAGGAACAGAAAAACAGCACTAATACTAACAATATAGAAATGATTTTTCGCTTTCCCTTCATCTACCGAATCTCCTTGTATACTAGAACTATAAATCAACTTTGTCGGAATCCTGCCTCAATTACTTCCATGTCTCCGATACTGACACGAGCCACTCATAAATCTGGTCCGTCCTTTCGTCGTCGGCCCTGTATGTTATACCGTAAGGATAGTTTGATTGGGTTCTGAATTCAATCCATGTTAGATTCCCATCTTCATTATAGTAAAACGCTGACCACCAATAGTTGGCATCCCCCTCAACGTCAGGATGACCATCGGGAGCGATATATCTATCCGGAACAAGCCTCAACTCTTCATTTTCTGCGACACTTTTAAGCAATTCATAGTTTTCGCGTAATTCATCCAACTCGCAGGTTGTAACTAAAGTAAGATAATCGTTTAATTTCCCCCCAGCGAACTCATCATATATCTCCTTATAAGTCATTTCATTAAAATATGAATCCCTCGAAGAGTACAGATTCCCCTGATTATCAAAAAAGGAAATTAGAAATAGCGGCTTATTGGTATCTTCATCCCTCTTATACCAATATAATTCAACATTTAGAAAAAATACAATCGCCGGCATTTCTTCCGATTCTTCAGTAGCCGAGTTTTCTATAGTTGAATCTTCTACCGTCAATTCCTCAACAATTTGTTCCGATTTGACAGCTTCACCGGCGATATTCTCCATGCCACAGGAACAGCAAAACAACACTAATACTAACAATATAGGAATGATTTTTCGTTTACTTTTCATCTACAAAACCTCTTTTGCGTAAGAATTACCGAATCGCTTTTGGGTGAGAGCTATAAAATTCATTAACCGGTATTATCCCATTTTTATCTATATCAAACACATGCCATACGGTACCGGTATTATTTTTAGGAATATAAAATGTCTCTGGCATTTTATTTCCGGTATATACACGCACCACTGCACCCGATAAAGATAAGTCTTTTGAGGCAGTGTCATCTTTTCCGGAGTAATTATGGACAGAATACTTAAATACTCCCTTTTCCAAAGTATCTGCTTTTAATGTCAGGGTCACAGTTTCCGGTCCATAACCGTTGCCATCATCCAGATCCAAAACAGCTACTTTTTCTCCGGCATATGTTCCAGATCGGTTTGCATAATATACTTGAAATTTTTTCGCATTATCTACATAATATGTCAAATGAGAATCCAAATCTCTTGGTGTCTTGCCCCATGTCAGAACAATTCTATATTCATCCTCTGGCAGTTCAGGAGTCAGAACCATGGTTGTCTCAGATACAGCTTCATTTCCCAAGGCAATGACGTTAAAATATCCCGTAATATAGCCAGCTTTCGTTATTTCTGCCGTATATTGGCCCCGAGATGCAGATATAGCAAATTTTCCTGATGAATCAGTTTTTGCACTGCACTCGGTTCCGGTTTTGCCTATGACATATGAACCACTTGTATTATCCCATCCTGTCCTTAATCTGACCGTAGCGTTTTCTATGGTATCACCGTTTAGTGCGTCTATTACGGTTCCATATGCTTTGGTTTCCTGACTTAAATCATATTGGCCATCATATATTAAACCGATTTCTATATATTTTGTTTCATCAGGGTTTATTACCACATCTTTCATGCAATAAGGCAGGTACGGGTTTCCATATACTATTAAATCATACGTTCCTTGCGGCAAACTAACCACAAAATCATCCTGTTCGTCTGTGCTAAACCGAAAACAGTAATCATCCAGATTAGACTCACCAGTACTTTTCCGCATAGCGGCAATATCAACTTTTGGCACGAGACTATGATTTACAGAATATACATTACCGGTCAAAATTCCACTTGGCAGAAACAGATCATTGTTTTCCTCTTTACCGGCATTCTTTGCTCTGGTACAGCAGACAGAAGCATCCGGCATACTATAAGTATTTTTATGAACATCTTTTACCGTTATACTTCCACTTGTGCAGAGATAGTGTCTCACTGTTGTTGCCTTCATAGCCGGATTGATCTGATACATAAGAGCTGCAATGCCTGATATATATGGACAAGCCATGGATGTTCCACTTCTCAGCTGATATCCGGATGGATCGATGTTGGTTGGTACGGTACTCAAAATGTCAACTCCCGGCGCACAGACATCCACTCTATTTCCTACATTGCTGAATGAAGCATAATTGTATGTAACCGTTCCATCTGTTATGGAGTGACCTACTGCGCCGACAACAATAATTCTATTTTTTATACATGGGTCTTTTATTGCAGTCAATGGGCAATCATATAGAGCCAGTACTTTACCCGAAAGAATGTCATCAGCATTATCTTTGTTGGAGTCATACCTGCGATATCCATATCTTGACATTGAATCTTCAACAAATTCCTTATCCTCTGTGTTGCCTGCAGAAGTCACAATCAGAAAATCATATCCGGCCATTACCAGTTTTTTCAAGTATTCTTCAAGAATATCGGCACGTGATTGAATACTGTTTATTGCTTTTGTATTGCCTCGGGAGGCTGCAAACTGTTCGTCCATATCCCCACCGGCACTCACATTGATAACTTTTACATGATTTCCAATCAAGGTTGCATAAGCATGTTTATCGCCCATACTGCTTCCATATTCGGAACCACTCTGTGAATACGCATATAACTTTACGTTAGTAGCAACACCGGAGACACCGATACCATTATTATGCCGGGCGGCCAGAATACCGGCGACATGCGTTCCATGACCGTCATCAGATACGGACGAATTATTAAATAAATGTTCAAAACTAAGATATTCATGCTTTGAAAATGCACGGTCATAAATGCCTACCTTCACCGGTTGAAAATCAGCTTTATTATCCCATGCCGTTAAGACATGTAAGGCTTCCAGTCCCCAATTGTCGCCATCCGGAACATCTTCGTTCCAGCTATCTGTACCAGAATCAAGTGTCGATTCCCCCGCTTTATTTCTTTTGTACTCTTTTCCATCATCATATAGTTTATCATTTGTGGTGGTCATTTCAGACTTACGTTCTTCCGCTATATTGAGGGACGCATAACTTATAAAGGAAAAGCTTCTGATATAGTCTATCATGGTATCGAGCTCATCAGCACTTTTATTCTCTCTAAATTCTAGCTGGTAATCGTTTGTCAGTTCAATATATCCGACGATATCCGCATCAATTTCAGACACGATCTCTTCAATAATTGATTTTGGAAGACCTGGATATGCGCTCACAAGCACCTGATTTTTGACATACATGATGCCGGTTTCTTCATTTACAATCACATCCTCTTTGGAGGGTTCCTTATAATATGCCTCGCCTATATCCTCAAGCGGTTCTTTATCACCTTCCTCCACCTCCGATTTGCTTGAATATTTATAAAGCAAACTATTGGAGAAAAGATTTTCAGCACATCCATCGTCTACGGTAAAACCAATGGACACGCTCTCCTGAGCACCAATATCCCGATTATATCCTGCATTGCGGATCACATAATGCTCTCCCTCATGAGAAATTATTTCACCATTCCATATACTTGAAATGTCATTGTCAAAATCAAATTCCAGCACCCAGTCTTCCATGGTTTCATCTGTGTTATTGGTAATCAAGATTGTGCCGGTAAATCCGTTTCCCCAGTCACTATCCACATAATATTCCACAGAATAATCCTCTGTTTTGACATTTGTTGATTCCCCTATCAGCCGGTACTCTTTGGGGAATCCTTCAAATTTCTGCTGCCCGCTGATACCAAATTCAACACTGCTGTTTACGGCAATCTGCTTATTCCAGCCAGCATTTTTAATAATATATTTTTCGTTCTCACAGCTATAAACTTCCGCATTCCAAATATTAGATATATCATTCTTGGAATCAAACCCAAGATACCAGTTTTCTATTGCAATTTCGCCGGTATTTTCTATACTTATGTTTGCATTATAACCGCCGTCCCACTTTCCCACAAGATAGAAAGTTACTCTGAAGGTGTCCCCTTCATAAACAGCGCTGTTTCCCTCTGAGAAAGCTTCCTCTTCTGTCAATGTTTCCTTTGTTTCTAGCGTCTCGAAATCCCCTGCGGAAACAGTTTCTTCTGTGACTATTGTTTCCTCTGTCTTCAGTGTGTCACCTTCTTCAGCGAACACTTTCATGCCCGTTGAAGTGAAAGTAATTGTTGCCGCCAGTATAGCTGCCAGCATCCTATTTTGTAACTTTTTCATTCGTTTTCTCCCTTGCAAAATAAAAAATTAACAAATCTACCCAATATAACCATACAATATATAGTATATTATGTCAATAAACAGTTATCCTGAAATACTAATGGCTTATATTATGAATGAACAATAATAAATGGGGCGGTAAATCTTGGAAACTCAAGTAAGAAACAGTATAGAATTTGTAAAGTTCACATGCTATAATGAAAACATAATTGTCTGAAGATTGGAAGGAGCAAGCATGAGGCGAGTTTTTTACGGCGGCTTTTCGGTCTGTCTGATTGCCATACTGGCCGTTGTGATCTCTCATCCGCAGAATAATCTGATTCCCGGGAAACTATTTCTTTATACGCTTGTCTGGGTACTGATTTTGTGTGGTATGAAAGCGCTGCTCTCCTTGATGGAGCGGTATCTGGTAAAAAAGGGTCTGAATGTGGAAAAGCTTTCCCGGACAGGCCTGATTTTGTATCTGATTTTTTATGGAATTGCCCTTTATATTGTGAGCCTGATTCTGCGCAGTTATCCCATAACGGATTATGGCAATGTCTATCACACGGCATATAATCTCGCCACGGGACAAGCTGTGGAGGACTGGAATTATTTCAGTATGTGGACCAACAATCTGGGGATTTTGTCCATTCTTGTCTTTTGTATGAGAATCGGTGTGCTGTTAGGGTTCTCAGACCCTTACTATTTTGTGCTGGCGCTGAATGTGCTGCAGATGACGGCGGTGATGCTCAGCATTTTCTATCTGGCCGGAAAAATCGGCAACAAGCGGATTTGTGTGCAGTGGTTTGCCGTATTTGTGTTCACGCTCTGGACTCCGGTCTGGGCCTCCACAGGTTCTTTTTATTCCGATCAATTCAGTTTTGGCAGTAGTATCATTGCCATGGCGTTGTTTTTATTTGGATGCGGTCTGCGGGGAAAGAAAAAGTGGTTTGTGCTGGCGGCAGCAGGCGTTGTCTGGGGCATCGGCATCGCGGCCAAAGCCACCGCCGCGGTAGGCGTGATAGCTCTGGTTATAGCGATGCTTATGGCCGGAAAGAGAGGGAGACAACTCTGGCGGGAGATGCTGACCCTTGGTCTTTTGACGGTGCTCTCCATGGGATTACTTTTGGAAGTCTCTGACCATTATCCCTCCAAGGCAGACGAATATCGGCTGGAAACTCCCACGGAATACTGGATTGCAATGGGACTTATGGGAAATGGAACCTATGCGGACAATGCCTATCTGATCAAAGAGTGCAATTACAGTAAGAATGTGGATAAGAGAAGAGAGTTCTGCCGCAGGATGATTCGGGAGAACTGGACGAATCTGTTTGACCGGAAACATCTTGTGGACAAGACCTCAGTGATTTTTGGGGAGGGGAGTATCAGTCCCACTTCCCATATGTATCCCTATGAGGAAAGCCTGCTGTGGCATTTTGTATATTGGGAGGGTGATTATTATTGGCAATACTGCTGCCTCTCCACGGGATTTTTCTACGCCATTTTGTTTTCAACGCTGGCGGGAACGCTTTTCAGGACATTTAAAAAAGAGGAAAACGAGTTTGTCTTTATGAGCTATCTCACGGTGTTTGGTCTGTTTTTGTTCCTGATGCTGTGGGAGGCTCAGAATAAACAGCTCTATAATCATATTCCCTGGATGACTATCACGGCAGTCTGCGGATTGGAAAGCCTGGGGGATTGTGTTATAATGACCATATCCCGGCTGAGAGACAGCCGCGTGGACAGAGAGAAAGGGAGGCGCGTGCATGCCGGAAAATGACAGAAAGCAGCAGGAAAATCTCAACGGGTTTGGCGAGCAAAGCGATTTTTTGATAGAGAAAATCAAGGAACGTCCGATAAACAGGGGGAAGCTTTTCCGCCGGACGCTGATGACTGCGGCCATGGCGGTGATATTTGGCTCCATTGCCTGCGTGACTTTTTTGATTCTGGAGCCGGTAATCAGCAACCGGATTCATCCTGAGGAAGGACCGGCGCCGGTGGTATTTCCCGAGGATCAGGAGGAAATGGCACCAGAGGATATGCTGTCGGAGAATCTTACTCAGGAGAGTGAGGAAAATAACGAAGGGGGAAATGTCTCTCTGGAGCAGGACCAAATCAGGGAGATTCTCTCGGGGCTGGTTCTCAATAGGGAGAATTACCAACAGATTTACAGCGCCCTGTCCGTCTATGTGGCTGAGCTCAATCACTCTATGGTGACGGTGACGGGCGTGAGCTCCAATATTGACTGGTTTAACAATGTGGAGGAAAGCAAAAAACAGTCCTCCGGTGTGATTATCGCGAATAACGGCAAGGAGCTTTTGGTGCTGGTGGATTATACTCCCCTGCAGACAGCGGAAAGTCTGACTCTGACATCTTCTTTTCTGGACGCCACAAAAAGTAAGGGTTCCCTGCATCAGATTCCCGTGTCCCTGAAGTCTCACGATCCAGCCACCGGTCTGGCTATTTTGTCTGTGGATTTGGCAGATGTGCCGGCGGAGGTAAAGGAAACGGGCGGTCTGGAGATTGCTACGCTGGGTTCCTCCAACAGTAAAAATATTATCGGTACACCGGTAATTGCGCTGGGCAGTCCCATGGGCAGCAGCGGTTCGGTGGGATATGGCATAATTACCGCCACCGGAAGCCAGAATTATCAGGCGGACGCTAATTATAAGCTTTTGCAGACGGATATCTATGGAAGCCAGAAAGCCGGAGGCGTGCTCTTTAATCTGCAGGGGCAGGTGATCGGTGTGATCACCAACGAGAGCGTCAGCTCCGATATGAAGAATATGGTGACGGCTTACGGTATCTCGGAGTTGAAAAAGAGTATTGAGAAAATGTCTAACGGGGAAAGAATTGCATATCTGGGCATCAGCGGTATCGATGTGAGCGACGAGGCCTATGAGGAACTGGGTGTGCCTTACGGCGCTTTTGTGCGGGATGTGGAGATGAATTCGCCCGCCATGAACGCCGGTATTCAGCAGGGAGATGTGCTCACCTCCTTTGGCGAGCGCAGCATCCGCAATTATAACGATTATATTACTGCTCTGATGCAGGCGAAGGGCGGGGAGGCCGTGGATCTGACCGTGATGCGGGCCGCCCAGGGCGAATACAGAGAAATGAAAGTAATTGTCACGCCGGATTGGCGCCAATAAGGAATGAAGTTGCTAGATTAGGAAAGGTTGAATGAGGTCAGGTAAAATGAAGTATATCAAGGATTTGAGAGAAGGTGATACCGTCAGTGGTATCTATCTGTGTAAACACAAGCAGGCGGCTGTAACCAAGAATGGCAAGCCCTATGAGAATGTGATTCTTCAGGACAAAACAGGTTCTATAGACGCCAAGGTCTGGGAGCCTAACAGTCAGGGCATCGGCGATTATGATGTCCTGGATTACATAGATGTATATGGCGATGTGACCAGCTTTCAGAGCACGCTGCAGGTCAATGTGAAACGCATCCGTGTTTGCGCGGAGGGGGAGTATAATCCCGCGGATTATCTGCCCGTGAGTTCTAAAGATATCGACGCCATGTATCAGGAGCTGCTGGGTCTGATTCGGAGCATTCGGACCGACTGCTACAGGCAGCTTCTGGAGAACCTGTTTGTGAAGGATGCTGATTTTACCAAAGCTTTCCGCAATTCCTCCGCGGCCAAGACCGTGCATCACGGTTTTGTGGGCGGACTGTTGGAACATACTTTAAGCGTGACTAAGCTCTGCGACTACTATTGCGGCGCTTATCCCATATTAAACAGGGATTTGCTGCTGACAGCCGCTATATGTCACGATATCGGAAAAACCAGAGAGATTTCCGCTTTTCCCGAAAATGACTACACGGACGACGGACAGCTTCTGGGACATATCGTCATGGGATCCCAGATGGTGGCGGAGCGGGCCGCTCAAATTCCCGACTTTCCCCATGTGCAGTTGACTCAGCTGCAGCATTGTATTCTGGCCCATCACGGAAAATATGAATTCGGTTCTCCCAAGATTCCCGCTATCATGGAGGCATTGGCGCTGAATTATGCGGATGATACTGACGCGAAGCTGGAGACCTTCAAAGAGATTCTGGAGGGCCATAAGGATAACAGCGGCTGGCTTGGATATAACAGATTGTTCGAGTCAAATCTGCGGGCCACCAGACCGTAAGATTGGAACAGGAAGCGGAGGAGTATATGACAGAGATCAATATTGAATTATCGGCGGTTACGGAGATTGTGCGGGAAGCCGGAAAACTTATGACAGACCGTCACATGGAGATCAGCCAGAAGGGCAATCAGTCCAATTATGTGACTTCCTGTGATATTGCGGTGGAGGCTTATCTGACCGAGAGACTGCCCAAACTTCTGCCCGGAAGCCTGGTTATTGGAGAGGAGAGTACACACAATCCCTCTCAGGGTACGCTTTTGTGGGTCATCGACCCCATCGACGGTACCTCTAATTTTATCCGGGATATCGGCATCAGTGCCATCTCTGTGGGACTGGTAAAAGATGGAGAGCCTTATCTGGGCGTGGTATATCAGCCCTATCGGGATGAGATGTTCTATGCCAAGACGGGGGAGGGCGCTTATTTAAACGGCGATCCCATTCATGTCTCCCAGCGGGATTTTGCACACTCTCATCTGTGTTCTGCCATGAGTCTTTATGACAAGCGGTATGCGCCGCCCTGCTTTCGTATCATTGACAGAGTATATCAGGAGGCCGACGATCTTCGCCGTCTGGGTTCCGCCGCGGTGGAGCTGGTGTATCTGGCCTGCGGCAGAGTGGAACTCTATTTCGAGATTCGTCTTTTCCCGTGGGATGCTGCGGGGGCTATTCCCATCATCAGAGAGGCCGGCGGCTCTGTGGAGGCGCTGTATCAGGACAAGCTGCCTCTGGACAGACCTTTTCCCGTTATTGCCGCCAACACGCCGGAGAATTTCAGGCGCTTGAGGGAGATTGTGACGGAGGAGATACCGGAGCTTCCGTTCTGAAGCAGGAAGGATGACTGATGGAATATAAGAAAAATCAGTATTTGACAGTGACAATTGAAGATATGAGCGACAAGGGTGAAGGAATCGGTAAGGTAGATGGCTTCACCCTGTTTGTAAAGGACGCGGTAATCGGAGACACGGCACAGGTGAAAATCATGAAAGCCAAGAAGCATTATGCCTATGCCCATCTGGAAAAGCTTCTGGCTCCATCTCCCCATCGGGTGGAGCCGGTCTGTCCTACGCACAGACAATGCGGCGGCTGTCAGCTTCAGGCGCTCTCCTATGAGCAGCAGCTTTTATTTAAGCAGCGCAAGGTCTGCAACAGCCTTGTGCGCATCGGCGGCTTTGAGGAAGAGTTTGTCAACAGCGTGATGGAGCCTATTCTGGGGATGGAGCAGCCTTTTCGTTATCGCAACAAGGCTCAGTATCCGGTGGGTGTAGATAAAGAGGGCAATCCCATCGCCGGTTTTTACGCCGGAAGAACTCACAGTATTGTGCCGAATCTCAACTGTAGTCTGGGCGTGGAGGAGAACGAGAAGATACTGGAAATCATTTTGGAATATATGAAGTTAAAGAAGGTATCTGCCTATGACGAGACCACCGGGAGGGGACTAGTGCGCCATGTGCTGATTCGGAAAGGCTTTACCAGCGGTGAGCTTATGGTGTGTGTGGTGGTGAACGGAAATTCTCTGCCTGCGCAGGAGTATCTGATCGGGAAACTGACGCAGATTCCCGGGATGACCAGCATTTCTATGAGTATTAACACGGAGAATACCAATGTGATCATGGGCAGAGAAATCCGCACTCTCTGGGGCCGCCCTGATATTTCTGATACGATTCATGTGCGTGATATGCAAAAAGAGGGATATCCCTTTACCGGGCGCGAGCTGACCTTTCACATATCGCCGCTATCCTTTTATCAGGTCAATCCTGTGCAAACGGAAAAGCTTTATAGCCTGGTGTTGGAATACGCCGGACTCACCGGCAGAGAGACCGTGTGGGATCTGTATTGCGGTATCGGCACGATTTCGTTATTTTTGGCCGGACAGGCAAAGCAGGTCTACGGTGTGGAAATCGTTCCACAGGCTATTGAGGACGCCAGAGAAAATGTAAAAAGGAATGGAATTGATAATGCAGAATTCTTTGTGGGCAAAGCAGAGGAAGTGCTGCCGGAGTTTAACGAGCGCTTCGGGCAAACAGATGTTATTGTGGTAGATCCGCCCCGCAAGGGCTGTGATGAAGCCTGCCTGAGTACCATGATAAGGATGCAGCCGGAACGGATTGTGTATGTGAGCTGCGATCCCGCCACTCTGGCAAGGGATTTGAAGGTGCTGTGCGAGGGGGGATATGAGATTAAGAGGGTGCGGCCGACGGATATGTTTGGGGGGACGGGGCATGTGGAGACGGTGTGTTTATTGTCTACATGTCGAGTATCATATTGAGTAGGTAGAAGTTCCTCTCCTTATTTTTATCTGTATAGACTATGATGAATAAAGGATTTCCTACTAGAATAATTCCTGTTTGTATGCTATTATAACGATATATTGCTGGCATATGGACACAAAGGACATGCAAGATGAGTATTTCAGTATTGAAGAGGCGTGGCTTAAATATAAGGCGGAGGCGAAGAGATTATGATCAACATTAGAAAATTAGAAGCAGAGCTGTGGGAATCCGCAGATTTATTGCGAGCTGGATCGAAACTCACTTCAAACCAGTATTGTATGCCAGTCCTCGGTCTTATCTTTCTGCGTTATGCTTACAGTAGATTCAAAATGGTTGAAGCTGAAATTCTGAAAGGTCGTCCTTCCCGTGGTGGAAAAGTTATGCCTGTGGAAGCAACCGATTTTGCCGCCAAAAGTGCACTTTATCTTCCTAAGGAAGCACAGTATGACTATCTGTTGAATCTTCCTGAAGATATTGCGACAGTCGGCCTGAAAAATAGAGATGGACATACTATGACCAGCCTTGGCGAAGTGGTCAATAATGCCATGCAGATTATCGAAGCGCAGAGTGAACAACTTATAGGTGTTCTCCCCAAAAGTTATACCGATTTCTCAGATGAGATTTTGTCTGAATTACTCCGCATTTTTAATAACAGTGCACTTGATGAAGTAGGTGGCGATATTATCGGCCGCATTTATGAATACTTTCTCAACAAGTTCGCAAAAAATATTGCATCGGATGATGGTGTGTTTTTTACACCAAAATCATTGGTAAAGATGATCGTAAATATCATTGAACCGAAAAGCGGTGTCCTGCTTGATCCCGCCTGTGGTTCCGGCGGTATGTTCATTCAATCGGGGGATTTTGTCAATCAGTCCGGTATGAATGCCAACAATGCAATGACCTTTTACGGGCAGGAAAAGGTGGAGTACAACGCCCAGTTATGTCTTATGAATATGGCGGTTCATGGTCTGACCGGTGTTATTAAGTCGGGAGACGAAGCAAACACCTTTTATCACGATGCCCACAATCTGGACGGCTGCTGTGATTATGTCATGGCCAATCCGCCGTTTAATGTTGATAAGGTAAAAGCTGAATCCTGTGAAAGTGCAAAGAGATTGCCCTTTGGTATGCCAAGCATCAATAAAAATAAGGAAGTTGGAAATGGCAACTATCTTTGGATTTCCTATTTTTATAGCTATCTGAATAAGCGTGGTCGTGCTGGCTTTGTTATGGCTTCTTCCGCAACGGATAGTCAGGGGAAAGATAAAGACATTCGTCAGGGATTGATTGAAACAGGCCATGTGGATGCCATAATCAGTGTTGGAAATAACTTCTTTTATACAAAATCCTTGCCCTGTTCTCTCTGGTTCTTTGACAAGGGAAAGTCTGAGGAAATCAAGAGCAAGGTGCTGTTCATTGATGCAAGGAATTATTACACCGTAGTGGATCGAACCCTCAATGAATGGTCAGAATGGCAGCTTAAAAACATGAATGCCATTGTATGGCTGTACCGTGGAGAGGTTGATAAGTATACTGCCCTGCTCCAAGAATACCGCATAGCTCTTGGCAGCGGCAAACCTTTTGCCGAACAATTACACGAGCTTTCAGAAAAGGCAAAGATTCTCCGTGCGGAAGCAAAAAAGGCGGTGGAAGCCACTGAAAAACGAGGGAAAAAGAAAATTCAGGAGGAATACGATACAAAGCTTGCGGAGCTTACCGGCATTCTCACAATAGCCAAAGAAGCAAATTGGCTGTACGAGAAATTCGGCGATGGTACATATACAAATATCCTTGGTCTTTGCAAAGCAGCGGATAAGGCAGAAATTGAATCCAAAGGCTGGTCGCTCACACCTGGGGCTTATGTGGGTGTTGCACCCGTTGGGGATGACGGTGTAGACTTTGAAGCGCGCATGGCTGAGATTCATCGTGAACTTTTATCTTTGCAGGCAGAATCTAATGACTTGATGGATACCATCTCAAAGAATATGAAGGAGATGGGGTTATGAAATATAAATTAGATGAAATTTGCAATTTTATAAATGGAGGCGCATGGAGTGACAAAGAGTATGTTGCAAATGGATTGCCTGTATTGAAGGTAACTAATTGCAAACCAAAAGGATTTGTCATTGAAGGTATTGATTTCCTTCCAATAACATCGGCAACAAAGTATGCAAAAAATAGACTTCAATTGAGAGATGTGGTGATAGCAACTGTAGGGTCTCATCCAAATCTTGTTGATTCAGCCGCAGGTCGATCGAGTATTGTTAATTCTTTGGTGCAAGGATTCTATCTTAATCAAAATGCCGTATGTTTAAGGACGAAAGATAATGATATCCTTGATCAAAGTTACTTAGGCTATCATACTAAATATAGAATTTTTCAACATTTCATACAAATGCGTGGGCGTGGTGCAGCTAATCAGATGCGTATTGCAATCAGTGCAATAAAAGCATATGAATTTGATTTTCCAGATATTGATGTTCAGCGTCGAATCGCTAATATCTTATCCGCCTACGATGACCTAATTGAAAACAACCAAAAGCAAATCAAGCTCCTTGAAGAAGCTGCACGACGCTTATATAAGGAATGGTTTGTGGATTTGCGTTTTCCGGGATATGAGGATATAGCTATTGTTGAAGGTGTGCCAGAGGGGTGGATGGAAGGGACACTTGGTGATATTGCGATTTTTAAGAGGGGCAAAACAATTACAAAAGCACAAGTGGAAAAGGGTAATGTACCTGTTGTTGCTGGTGGTTTGGAACCCGCATATTATCATAATAAATCAAATACCGTTGCCCCAGTTGTTACTGTCAGTGGATCTGGAGCAAATGCTGGTTTTTCAAGATTATATCATACAGATGTGTTTGCATCCGATTGCTCTTTTGCTGATATTGAAACTACCCCTTATCTTTATTTTGTATATTGTTATTTAAAAGAAAATAAGGCAAGTTTAAATGCTCTTCAAAAAGGTGCTGCACAACCACATGTTTATGCAAAGGAAATAAATACAATGAAACTTAATATTCCTGCTGAGGAATATCTAAGTACATATTGTAAATGTGTTTCACCATTCTTTGAAAAGATTAAAGCCTTACAGAAACAAATTAAACTTTCGTTACAAACCCGCGACTGTTTGTTGCCTAAACTAATGAGCGGAGAAATAGAGGTGTGAGATATGGAAAATTCCGAGAGATTCAATGATGTCAAAGAGGCAAAGGAGATTGGAGAGCTTATTGAAAAGTATTTTAAATTGCAGGCACAGATAAACAATCCAACGAAGGACGGTATGATAGAAGCTTTGTCAGATGCTCAAAATGTTGCCCGACAAGAGATAACCATGGTCGAACATAGTCAAGGTGATATTTATCCAATGCTGTGGTCTGACTTTTCGTATAATGATTTGTATCGTAAGCTCTCACAGTATCAGCAGGGCCTTTACAATCATGCGGTTAATAAACTAGGTGAAGAAGGTTTTAAAACACTATTAAAAGAACATACTAAAGCAAGGCAAAATCAATAGCAAGCTCGTTATTACCTAAGCTGATAAACGGTAAAATCGAAGTATAGATAAAAAGGAGTAAAATACAATGGCAAAAAGATTAACTAATAATCAATTGTTACTTAAAGAATGCATTCAACAAGAGTATGAAGAAAGTGATTTATATGAAAGTAAGGATACGTATTTTGAATACTTTGCTTCATCACAAATATTGAAAAAATATGATTTAAGTGATGATGAAGTTACAAACGGAATTGTTGGTGGTGGTAACGATGGTGGTTGCGACGGAATGTATGTTTTTCTAAATAATGCTTTATTAACACAAGATCAAATGGAAAATTTACGGGCTGCTAAAGGTTCAACTTTAAGTTTAATAATAATTCAAGCAAAAAATGCGATAGGATATAACGAAGATGTTATCATGAAGTGGAAAACTGTATCTGCAAATTTACTAAGTATGTCAAGTAATATGAATGATTTTTTGGATCGGTATAATGAGCAGGTTAGAGATTCATTTAAGTTGTTTAGAGACGTAATTACTAAATTGATTCGATTACAAATTAAAATTGATATTCAATATTTTTATGTAACATTAGCTGATGAAAAGCATCCTAATGTTGATGCTCAAGCTGAAGAATTAAAGTACATTGTAAAACAAATGTATCCATCAGCAAAAGTTGATGTTTCATTTATTGGTGCAGATAAATTGTTAGAGATATATAATACGGGTACAGAGATATGTGTAGACCTAGAGTTTGTCGAAAATCCAATAGCTAGAGGAAAAAATACCGAATATGTATCTTTGATTAATTTGGGTACATATTATAGATTTATAACAGATGAAAATAATAAACTAAGAAGTAGGTTTTTCGAGGCAAATGTTAGAGATTATCAGGGGAAAAATTCTGTAAATACATGCATTGCTGAAAGTTTATCAAAAACGGATGGTGAAGATTTTTGGTGGCTTAATAATGGTATTACAATACTAGCAGAAAAAGTAATACCTGTAACAGCTAAGGAATTATCTATTATTAATCCAGAAGTAGTAAATGGGCTTCAAACATCAACGGAGATATATAATTATATAAGCGAAAATTTAAGTAAACTAGATAATCAAAAAAGAAATGTTTTGGT
>JAIDDH010000153.1 GCA_029055435.1 Acetatifactor sp. | reverse complement strand
GGCAGATTTGCAAAGCTTGCAACCATCACCATGCTGAATGTCCGCAGGGAAGGACAGGGCAAAAAAGATCACAAGAAGCCTGTACTGTTCCAGAAGATTGTATTTTTGTATGACGAGAATCTCCATGGCCCCGGGAAGGAGCTGGAGGACGTGTTTGAGGCGGGGGTAAAATGTTCCGCCAAGACCATGTATCCCGACTGGCTCAGTCTCACCGGAAAGGGCTATGTGGCAAGCATGTATAAGCAGTATGGCAGGATTGTGTCCCCCATGGGCTGCAGAGCGTTCCTCTCTCCCTGGTACGAGAGAGGCGGAATGCATCCCGCGGACGACAATGATCTGCCGGTATTTGTGGGGCGCTTTAATGTGGGTGCGGTTTCTCTGCATCTGCCCATGATTCTGGCAAAGGCCCGCAAGGAGAGCAGAGATTTTTATGAGGTGCTGGACTATTATCTGAATCTGATCAGACAGCTCCATATCCGGACCTATGCTTATCTGGGTGAGATGCGCGCATCCACCAACCCGCTGGCTTACTGCGAGGGGGGATTCCTGGGCGGCAATCTGAAGCTTTCGGACAAGATCAAGCCTCTGTTAAAGTCGGCTACGGCAAGCTTTGGCATAACGGCGTTAAATGAACTGCAGGAGCTCTACAATGGCAAATCTCTGGTGGAGGACGGCGCCTTTGCCCTGGAGGTCATGGAGCATATCAATAAGAGAATTGCAGAATATAAGGAAGCGGACGGCAATCTCTATGCCATCTACGGCACGCCGGCGGAGAATCTGTGCGGACTGCAGATCAAGCAGTTCCGGAAAAAATATGGCATTATTGAGGGCGTATCGGACAGGGAGTATGTGTCCAACAGTTTCCACTGCCATGTGACAGAGGATATCACTCCTATTGAGAAGCAGGATCTGGAGGATCGCTTCTGGGATTTGAGCAATGGCGGCAAGATTCAGTATGTCAAATATCCAATAGACTATAATACCGAGGCAATCAAGACTCTGATTCACAGAGCCATGGATATGGGCTTTTACGAAGGCGTCAATCTTTCTCTGGCGTATTGTGACGACTGCGGGCATCAGGAGCTGGAGATGGATGTGTGTCCCAAGTGCGGCAGCCGCAACCTGACCAAGATCGATCGGATGAACGGCTATCTGTCCTACTCACGCGTTCACGGGGACACCCGTCTGAACGACGCCAAGATGGCGGAAATCGCCGAGAGGAAGAGTATGTGAGGAAGCGGATTCACACCGCAGGGACACATACAAAGATTGCGAGGACATAATATTCATGAGATATCACAATATTACTAAGGATGATATGCTGAACGGCGACGGCCTGCGGGTTGTACTCTGGGTGGCCGGCTGCAATCATTGCTGCAGGGAGTGTCACAATCCCATCACATGGGACCCGGACGGAGGTCTTCTGTTTGACGACGCGGCCAGGGCCGAAATTTTTGAACAATTGGACAAATCTTATATATCGGGCATCACTTTTTCGGGGGGCGACCCTCTGCATCCGGCAAACCGTCTGGATGTGCGCAATTTTATGGCGGAGATCAAGGAGAGATATCCGGACAAAACCATATGGCTCTACACCGGTGACAGCTGGGAGAAGATTTATCAGTATCCCCTGATGCAGTATGTGGATGTAGTGGTGGACGGAGAGTTTCATGTCGAAGAGAAGGATGCAAAGCTTTTGTGGAAAGGGAGCAGGAATCAGCGTGTCATTGATGTGAAAAAGACCTTGCAGCAGACAGACCCTGAGATTCCGGTGCTGCACTGCCCGGATTATTCCAGTCCTAAGGATATTCCTGTGCCGAAGCCTGTAAACAGTGCTCCGGTGACAGCCTGCGTGCTGTAGGTTATGCGGTGTTGAACGCGGCATGGAAATGGCATGGAAACAAAGAACAGTCAGGAAAAGGCCCATATCAGGTAAGAGACAGGAGAGTATCGACATGCATAGAATTGCACAATTTTTTAAAGTTAGTGCGGATCAGTTTGTGAATGCCATGAAGGAGAATTTCCCTCAGTACACGGAGGGAGATATCAATGACCTCTATGAATCCCTGAGGCTTCCCGAACGCGCCACCAGAGGCAGCGCAGGATATGATTTTTATGCCCCCTTTGCCTTTTCGCTGCCCGCCGGCGCATCGATCAGGATACCAACAGGTATCCGGGCAAAGATCGATGAGGGCTGGGTGTTAAAGATCTATCCCCGCAGCGGTCTTGGATTTAAATTCCGCCTGCAGATGGATAACACAGTCGGAATTATCGACAGTGACTATTATGATTCCGACAATGAGGGACATATTTTTGTAAAATTAACCAATGATTCCAGAGAGGGCAAAACGGTGGATGTGGCTGCCGGAACGGGGCTTGTGCAGGGCATCTTTCTGGAGTATGGGATCACGGTGGACGACGAGGCGGAGGGCGTGCGAAACGGCGGCTTCGGCAGCACCACAAATAAATAATTTCGTATAAAGAATTCCCTTCCGGGCGACACTAATCGAAAACAGTGTCGTATCGGGAGGTTTTTTTATGGAGAAAATATCGGGCAGTTTACAGGCCAATATGGATTATATGAATCAGATACTTGGCGTGGAGCATAATTTTGACGTAGTCCACAGGACCATGAAGATTGGGGATAAAGAGGCCTGTATGTATCTGATAGACGGCTTCTGCAAGGATGATTTGATACAGAAGCTTCTGCAGTATTTCATGGACATGAAGCCGGAGGATGTGCCGCAGGATGCGGAGACGCTGGTACAGCAGTACATCCCCCATGTGGAAGTGGAGGTGGAGGAGCGCTTCGACAAACTGATGGTGTCGCTGCTCTCAGGTATGTTTGTCCTGTTCGTGGAGGGGTATGAGAAGGCTGTTCTGGTGGATTCCAGAACCTATCCCGCCCGCAGTGTGGAGGAGCCGGAGAAGGATAAAGTCCTGAGGGGCTCCAAGGACGGCTTCGTGGAGACGGTGGTCTTTAACACGGCTCTGATTCGCCGGCGTATCCGCAGTGAGAAGCTGCGTATGGAAATGCTGAGCGCAGGAGAGTGTTCGCACACGGACATTGTGCTCTGCTATATGGATGACAGAGTGGACAGGGATTTTCTGGAGGAGCTGCGCAGAAAAATAAACGGCATACAGGTGGAGTCTCTCACCATGAATCAGGAGAGTCTGGCGGAGTGCATCTATCAGAGAAAATGGTTCAATCCCTTCCCGAAGTTCAAGTACACGGAGCGACCGGACACTGCGGCCGCCCAGGTGTTGGAGGGCAATATCATCGTGCTGGTGGATAATTCTCCTTCCGCCATGATCATTCCCACCACGATTTTTGATGTGGTGGACGAGGCAGACGATTATTATTTCCCGCCGATCACGGGAACCTATCTGCGCCTTACCCGCTTTTTTATCGCGCTTCTGACCTATATCATGACGCCGACCTTTCTGCTGCTGATCAATAATCCGCAGTTTATCCCCGATGGCTTTGAATTCATTATGCTGAAGGAGGATCCGAATATTCCGATTCTGTGGCAGTTCCTGATACTGGAGCTCGCTATAGACGGACTGAAGCTGGCGGCGGTGAATACGCCCAATATGCTGAGTACGCCCCTGAGTGTCATGGCGGCGCTGGTGTTGGGAGAATTTTCGGTGAACAGTGGATGGTTTTCCTCGGAGGTCATGCTCTATATGGCGTTTGTGGCCATAGCCAATTACACGCAGGCCAATTATGAGCTGGGTTACGCGTTGAAATTCATGCGTATTCTGAATCTGGTCCTGACCTCCCTGTTTGGGCTGTGGGGATATATTGCGGCCATCCTCATCGCGGTGCTGGCTGTCTTATGCAATCGCACGGTGTCCCACAGAAGCTATGCATATCCTCTGGTTCCGCTCAATGTGGGAGAGCTTGCACAGCGCCTGATCCGAAAGAGACTCCCGGGGGCGAAGCAGGGAGCTAAGTCGAAAGCAGTACAGGCAGAGCAGACGGCGCAGAAGGGCGGAAAATAAGAATTGCCCGCATATATTCCCGCACCAATATCAATATTTCTCATACTATGATATTAACCTAAATCGAATAGTATGAGAGGAAATATCATGCAGGAAATCAAGTTTGACGAGAATAGTGAACAATTTCCCGTAGCTATGGCCTATGTGCCCTGGCAGCGCTTCGACAATATGTACGAAGATCTGGAAAAAGCATATTGCATCGGCACTATCTTTCCCGAATTAAACAAACCTTTCACGGGAAGGAGATGTGTATCATGAACAATAAGGAACAGATGCTCAAAGACATCGGTATTTTGGATTTTACGTTGATAGAGCTTACGCTTTATCTGGATACCCATCCCTATGACCGCAATGCCATGGAATATTTTAATCACTACAACCGCATTAAGACACAGTTGGAGAGAGAGTTCTCCAGAACCTATTACCCGTTGAAGCTGTCTCTTGCCGAGAGTAATCAGGAGTGGAGATGGGGCGCAGCGCCGCTGCCCTGGGAAGGAGTGTGTGGATAATGTGGAGTTATGAAAAGAGATTGCAGTTTCCCGTAAATATCAAAGAACCCAATGCAAAACTGGCTCAGGCGATCATCTCCCAGTACGGCGGGCCCGACGGCGAGATGGGGGCCAGTATGCGTTATCTGTCCCAGCGCTATGCCACGCCCTATAAGGAGGTGGCAGGGCTGCTCACGGACATCGGAACCGAGGAGCTGGCGCATCTGGAGATGGTCGCCGCCATTGTGCATCAACTGACCAGAAATCTCTCCATGGAAGAGATCGAGAAGAGCGGTTTCGACAAGTATTATGTGGATCACACCCTTGGTATATGGCCTCAGTCTGCAGGAGGGGTTCCCTTTAACGCATGCGAATTTCAGGTAAAGGGAGATATCATCACGGATCTGGTGGAAGATATGGCGGCAGAGCAGAAGGCCAGAAGCACCTATGACAATATCCTGCGACTGGTGAAGGATTGTCCCGATGTGTATGCTC
>JAIDDH010000152.1 GCA_029055435.1 Acetatifactor sp. | reverse complement strand
ATCCTTATGCCCGCCATCCGCCAGATTGTCACATGGGTGCAAGGCTTTGTAGATAAGCTGAACAGCATGGATGAGGGAACGAAGAACACCATCGTCACCATCGGTTTGCTTGCCGCGGCAATCGGCCCCGTGCTTATCGTGATCGGGAAAGTAGTGTCAGCGGTAGGAAGTATTATGACATTCATCCCCACGCTGATCGGCGGCATTTCCAGTATTGGCGGCGGGCTTAGTGCCTTATGGGGAATCCTTGTGGCGAACCCTGTCACCTTAGTGATTGCCGCCATTGCCGCGCTGATCGCTATTTTTGTGGCGCTGTGGAATAACTGCGAGGGCTTCCGGGAGTTCTGGATCAATTTATGGAATGTCATCAAGGAAGCGGCTGTTGCGGTATGGAACGGGCTGAAAGATTTCTTTTCGAATATCTGGAATGCCATCACCGGGGCGGCGCAGTCCATCTGGAACGGGCTGAAAAGTTTCTTTAGCGGTCTGTGGGATGGGATAAAAAATATCTTCCAGACGGTGCTTGACGTGATACAGGCGCTCATTGTGGCGCGGTTCGAGTTCTACAAGACCATCATCACAACCGTGCTGAATGTGATACAGACAGTGGTCTCCACAGTATGGAATGCGATAAAGACTGTGATTGAGACCGTCACAAATGCCATCGGCTCCTTCCTGTCTTCCGCATGGGAGGCAATAAAAAATACCGTCACCACAGTAATGGAGGCGATACGGAATGTCATCACTTCTGTATGGGAGGCAATCAAATCCGCTGTGACGGCTGTGCTTTCTGCCATTAAGGACGTAGTGGTTTCCGCTTGGGAGGCAATCAAAAACGCCATTTCCACAGCAATGGAGGCGATAAAATCTGCGGTCACGGCAGCTTGGGAAGCCATAAAGAGCGCGGTGTCCTCTGCGATAGAGGCGATCAAAAATGTAGCTGTTGCTGCGTGGGAGGCCATAAAGTCTGCGGTGATTTCCATTATGGAGGCAATCAAATCCGCCATTACCGCAGCGTGGGAAGCAATCAAATCCGCAGTAAGTTCCGTGGTCAACGCGATAAAGGAAGTCATCACCAGTGTTTGGAATGCCATCAAGTCCACGGTCACCAGTATCGTAAGCGGTCTGAAGGATGCGGTGGTGAATATCTTTAACAGCTTGCTTTCAGGAATCAAGAATGCCATGAGCGGTATCACCAATGCCGTGAAGGGCGGATTTGACGGCGCGATAAACTTCATCAAGGGACTTCCCTCACAGGCATTGCAGTGGGGCAAGGATATCATTGGCGGGCTGATAGACGGTATCAAATCGAAGATCAGCGGCCTTGTGGACAGCGTGAAGGATGTGGCGGGAACGATTGCGTCCTTCCTGCATTTCTCCGAGCCGGACGAGGGACCGCTTTCCAACTTCCACACCTTTATGCCTGACATGATCGACCTTTTAGGAAAGGGCATCAAGGATAACATTGGCAAGCTGACCGGACCCATGAAGGAACTGGCCGGAACACTTATCCCCGCTACGGATTCCATGACGGCAGGTGCGCAGGCGGCAGGAGGCTCCGGCAGCGGTGCTTCACTGGCGGCAAGGCTGGATGCCATGTATGAAGTGGTGACAAAGTATCTGCCGAGACTGGCAAACAGTCAGGTGGTATTGGATTCCGGTGCATTAGTGGGAGAATTATCTGACGGGCTGAACCGGGAGCTTGGAAAGGCGTATTCATGATTAGGAAATTCAGACTCATAAACGGGGAAGGGGTGTCATGGGATTTGAATGCCAGGACATCCTTTCTCCATTCCATTGGCGGTTTCGGCTATAAGGACGGGACGCAGTATGAACAGATCGGCACGGACTTCATCCCCTTGGAGGAACTTTTCTCACAGGGTGTGATGACCGGGAGGATATTTTTCGGAGGAAAAAACGCATACCAGAACTACCGGGCATTTTCAAGATTTGTCCGGGCGGTTCCTTTGACTTTGGTATACGAGATGGATGAGGCTTTCCGTGTCCCGGTGCGGATGACGGAGATTGCAAAGAGCGAACTGATCACTGGCGGCGCGGGTTTGGACTGCGAGGTGGCTTTCACGGCAACCGGACTGTTTTATAAGAATGTCTCCGGCTACAGCGGCACACTCTCCATTGGCGGGAAGATTTATCCCTATGAATACACCTACGCCTATGCGGATGTGTCGCAGAACACCCTCATGATCGACAGCGACAGCCACGGGGACAGCCCGTGCAAAATAACAGTCTGCGGCCCATGCACGAACCCGGTATGGAAGCACTATGTAGACAACGTGCTTTATGAGACCGGGCGGTACGAGGGCAGCATCCCGGACGGGCACAAGCTGGTCATTGACACCACGCAGATCCCCTACAGCATTACGGAGCGTGGTGTCAGTGATGAAGTGGTGGCTGACCGTTACCAGATGTGTGATTTTACCACGGAGCGGTTCTTCCACCTGCAGTACGGCAGCAACCGTATCTCCGTGGTGCATGACGGGCTGAATATGTTAAACGTGATGGTGGAAGGGAGGATCAGCTATGAGACCGTATAACGTGGAAATCTTTACACAGGACTTTGAGATGGTAGGAAACACGAATGTGAATGAAATTACCTACAAAGAGGACTATTTATCTTCCGATGGAAACACGGTGACCGTGCTTGCCCTTCCAGGAGTGAAAAAGCAGGACTATATCCGCATCAGCAGGGGCGGGGAAGAATATGCCGGAATTGTGACAGAGATTGGCTATGGCACGGATAAATCCAAAAAGTTACAGAGCATTTCCTATAAACCGCTCATGGAACTGCTGAATACGGATGTGCTTTTCGATGTGGACCTGCAGGGGCAGGGGAGCATGGAGCAGTTCATCTGTGACTGCATCCGGGAAATGTTCATCACCAATGAGGATGAGATGCAGAATATAAAGGGGCTTTCGGTCAGTGCGGTTACCGTTACAACAGACTGGAGCCTGCATATCACTCCCTCCGAAAAGGGCGGCCATTACAACATCGTGAACCTCATTGATTCGGTGGTCATCCCGGCAATGGAGAAATACAGCATCCTTGTGAAGACAAAGCTGGATATCCAGAACCGGGAAATCCGGATTACGGTGGGGAGGGCTGCGGCGGGAGTCATCACCATAGAGAGCGACCTTCCGAACATCATCAAAAAGAGCGTTACTATCAAGCAGGTCAGCGCGGATGTGAATAAACTCATTATTTACGATGCGGAGAACTACGGAAACGCCCGGACGTATTACCTCCATTCCGATTTAGGATATGACACGAAAGACCGGGACCGCATTACCCCGGTGGTGTGTGAGATGCAGGCGGTTTCCCATGAGGAGGGGAGCAGCTTTGAGAGCGCGGCAATCAGCGCCGCCCATAACAAGTTTGCTAACCTGTCCTATTCCAATCTGATTGAACTTACCATGATGAACGGTGACGCGTTGGTGAAGCCGGAGGAATTGGAGTTCGGGCAGGTGGCGGACATCATCTCGGACGGGCAGAGCTACCGGAGCATTCTGACCGGGAGGGAGCGGGGCAGGAATACAAAGCTGGTGTTCGGCACGGTGCGTCTGGACTTGACTAAGATTTTAAGGAGGCAGGAGAATGGCTGACAATATCGTACTCAAAACATACAAAGGCGGGAATGTCACACCACAGGACGATGCCATTATCTACGAAACGGCAGTACCCGGCAGCGGCATCTTCAAAGGGTGTGAAGTAAGCTATGCAAGGGGGAATGTGCTGCATATCTCGCAGGGCTTTGGCATGATTCGGGGGCGCTTTTTTGAAGTGTATGAAACCGAGATTGACGTGCGCCTTGCGGATGTGGGGGAAACGCTGGACGGCAGGGTGTATATCCACCTTGACCTGTCAAATACGGATGAGCCTATCAAGATACTGGCGCAGGCGGCATCGGAGCTTCCCCCGCTGGATGCGGATGTGAACATCAATTACAACAATTCCTCTTATGACCTGGAACTTGCCATTTTTACCGTATCTTCCGCAGGACTGAGCGGCCTGACCAAAGTATCCCCTACGCTGAAAGCCGGGAGCGGCGGTGGAGGCGGCGGGGAAACCCTCACAAGGGCAACGTCCTATTCCATTGGGGATGCGGTGACCGCAGTGGGCGCTCCTGGGTGGGCAACCTTTGTCTGCACACAGGCGGGGACAACAGCCGCCTATGAGCCTTCCGGGTATTCGAGGGTAACGAAAGCCGGGGATATGGTATTAGACGGCACGGCGGTATTCACGGCAAGGAACATCATCGGGGAGTTGGACGGCCTTATTTCCTCCAATGCATCCCTCGGAGAATCCGTGAAAACGCTGGACGGGAAAGTGGCGGAGATGATGAGCAGCTCCGGTCTTGTGATGAAACTGGTGAGCCTGGAGGAGTACCGGGAACTGAAAAGCTACAGTGCAAGCACCATTTACCTCTGCTATGAGGATGCCGCCACCAAAAGGGTGACGCGCATCTTCGTGGGAGAGGATAAGGTGTATGCCGCAGGCATCAAGGTAACCTACCAGATCGACACAGGATATGTATTGGAACGTACCGTGCCGGACGGGGAGGATGCCATTGCCACGGCGCCGCCCGCCGCGCTGGAGGGCTATGCCTTTGTGGGGTGGCGGCAGGATGGTTCTGCGGAAAAGAAGGTGCTTTCGGAATATATCATCAGCGGCGAGGAGCCTGTCACGCTCTATGCAGTATTCAGAAAGCAGATGACCATCGGGCTGATGCCAAACGGCGGCACTTTGACGGTCAGCGGTGCAAAGGAGAGTTTCACCGCTTTCTGCTACTACAATAACGGGAATGCGCAGAGCGAACCCACCACGGCTCCGGCAAGCCCCTACACGAGGAAGAATATGTCTTTCTGCGGATGGAGCATAGATTCCCTTTCCACGCCAGCTTATAAGCCGGGGGAAGAAGGGGTGTTCCCTGGGGACGCTACCCTTTATGCCATGTGGGTGCCCACGGAGTATGATTTTGTTTATACAGGCAGCTATGTGGAGTTTACTATCCCACAGGACGGCATCTATGAGTTTGAAGTATGGGGGGCTTCCGGCGGGGATGCAAAGGGGGAGGGCCTTGTGGCAGAGGGCGGCCTTGGCGGGCATTCCAAAGGCTATAAGAAGATGAAGAAGGGAGAAGTGCTGTATGTCTATAACGGAGGCGCGGCAAACGGGACATCGTCGGGAAGTAATGGCGGCTCATATGGGTCCAACTACGGCACCAAGCAGTATGGTGCAGGAGGCGGCGGCGCCACCCATGTGGCTACAAGGTCTGGTATACTGGGGGCTACTTCTTCCAGCGGATTAAACTATGCAAACAGGAACTGTGTCCTGATCGTGGCAGGAGGCGGCGGTGGAGGGGCAATAGACAATGGCACGATCCATAAAGGCGGGGATGGCGGAGGAGAACGGGGCGGTGACGGTTCCGGCGGTGCCCTGGGCGGACGCCAGATATCCACGGGGAGCAGCGCATCCTCAAACTTTGGCAGTGCCCCGTCCTATTCCTCAAGCAGCACCACCTATTCCGGAGGCGGAGGCGGATGGTTCGGCGGCAGCTATGGCACAAAAGGGGAATCCGGCGCAGGAGGCTCCGGCTATGTGGACGGCGTTGCACCTTTCACACACAACGGGAAGTATTACCCTGCGGAAACAGAGGCAGGGGTGAACAAAGGAAACGGGAAGGCATTCATCCGGTATATTGAGTGCGCGTAAAACAAAATAGCTTTATTTCCATGGATTGAGGGCTGTCTGCCGTTTGGCGGGCGGCCTTTTATCATACAAAAAATCTTTTTAAGGAGGGTTTCACTATGAAGGAATTCTGGAACACGATCCAACTTATTTTCACTGCCACTGGAGGGTGGCTCGGCTGGTTCCTGGGCGGCTGTGACGGCCTGCTGTATGCGCTGGTTGCTTTTGTCGTGGTGGATTACATCACGGGAGTGATGTGTGCCGCGGCAGATAAGAAGCTGTCCAGCGAGGTCGGCTTTAAGGGAATCGCAAAGAAGGTGCTGATCTTCCTGCTTGTGGGGATCGCCAACATCCTTGATGTGCAGGTCATCGGCACGGGAAGCGTTTTGCGGACGGCAATCATCTTTTTCTATATCTCCAATGAGGGCGTGAGCCTTCTGGAGAATGCTGGCCACCTGGGGCTGCCCGTTCCGGAGAAGCTGAAGGAGATCCTGGAGCAGCTCCACGACAGGGCAGAAAACGGGAAGGAGGACGAGTGAGCATGAAACTGGTGGAAAGTATTCTGACAAGAAATCCCTGCTATACGGCAGGGAGGAAGATTACGGTAAAGGGGCTGATGCTCCATTCCGTGGGCTGCCCGCAGCCGAAGGCGTCGGCATTCATCAATTCGTGGAACAGCCCGTCGCATGGCGGCTCCTGCGTCCATGGTTTCATTGACGGGAATGACGGCACAGTGTACCAGACGCTCCCCTGGAACCACAGGGGATGGCACTGCGGGAGCGGCAGCAAAGGCAGCGGTAATAATACCCACATCGGGGTGGAGATGTGCGAGCCTGCCTGCATCAAATACACATCGGGCAGCAATTTCACCTGCTCCGACATGGTAGCGGCCAAGGCGGTGGCGGAGAGGACTTATGGGGCGGCGGTGGAGCTGTTCGCCATGCTCTGTGAAAAGTACGGCCTTGACCCTCTGGCAGACGGCGTGGTAATCTCCCACAAGGAAGGATGCAACCGGGGCATTGCCAGTAACCATGGCGACCCGGAGCATTTATGGATACAGCTTGGCATGGGGTACACCATGGACGGATTCCGTAAAGCGGTCAGGACAGCGATGGATGAGGGAGGTACGGACGGATACACGGAGGTCATGGGGAAAGCCGTGGCAACAGCGGAGCAGATGAAATGCTATATCAGATCGAAGAACCCTGCAGTGGCCCCGTCTGTACTGGATATGATCCCGCTGTACCTTTCGGAGGGAGAGGTGGAGGGCGTGAGGGGTGACATTGCCTTTGCGCAGTCCTGCCTTGAGACAGGGAACTTCACTTTCTCCGGTTCTGCGGTCACGCTGCAGCAGAATAATTTCTGCGGGCTTGGGGTGACGCAGAGGGGTAAAACGGGGGTGTCCTTTGACACACCGCAGCTCGGCATCCGGGCGCAGGTGCAGCACCTCAAAGCATACGCCTCCATGGATGCCCTCGTGAATGAGAATGCTGATCCCCGTTTCCGTTATGTCACAAGGGGCTGTGCGCCTTATGTGGAGTGGCTTGGGCAGAAGGAGAACCCGCAGGGGAAAGGCTGGGCGGCAGGGGAGAAGTACGGGGAGAAGATACTTTCCATCCTGAAAGCCGTCACGGACGAGGGGAAGGTGCAGTTTATGGAGAGCCTTACCCTTTCCGCGCCCTACATGGTGAGGGTGGCAATCCCCGACCTGAACATCCGCAGAGGACCGGGGACAGGATATGCAAAGACAGGGAAGTACACAGGAATCGGAAATTTCACCATTGTTGAGGAGGCTGATGGAAAGGGCGCGTCCAGGTGGGGGCTGCTGAAAGCCTACCAGGATAAACGGGACGGTTGGATATCCCTTGACCATGCAGTGAGGATATGACAGTAGTAACAGCAATGCCCGCAGAGGTGCCTATACCATCTGCGGGCATCATTTTTTTGCTGTGCTGAGTGTGCCATATCCCGTATTTTATTTGGAGTCCCCTCCCTGATCTCCCGGTACGAGCAGGTCCTCCATAGGCACGCCCAATATCCGGCTGAGCATATACAGGTTGTCAATGGAGGGCATGGTGCGTCCTTTGAACCATCTGTATATGGGCTGCGGGCAGGACAGGCCGAGCATTTCCTGCAGTTCCCTTATGCTGTAGCCGCTCTGCTTTATTGCATTGTGAATTTTCCGGCCTGTCAGGACAGCATCCAGCGTTGTAAATATGTTTCCTTCTGCCATACGGTCCTCCTTTCCGTAGTGATGCATATTAACTCTGAACCGCATGGTTATCAACTGGAAAACGGGTATAAGGTAAAATATTAAAACGGGGAAAAACAGGTTGCTATATAGGAAAATCTATGCTTATATATGAGACGCCGAGAGCTGGGAAGGAGGTGAAGGAAGATGCAGGAGACTTTTATTTCAGATGAGGAACGGGAGAAGTGCAGGAAGGTGGCGGAGGCATTCCGGGAGGCACTTGAAGGGGAGGACCTGGTGGTGCTGGACGCAGGGCGGTTCGGCTTTGTGAAATTACAATATTACAAGCCACCATGGGGATTTGACAATGTATTTACGTTCCTGGATGCCGGGACGCTGTTTGATGACCTGTGGGAAGAATGGATGGACTCGCAGCTTCTGGATTATGCCAAGGGAACGCCGATGGTGGAAATGGAATATGACCAGATATTCAGATGTATGCCTAAAGAGATGCAGGATTCCTATGTGCTGAAAAAACAGGAATTTATGGAAGCCGCAGGATGCGGGTTCCTGTCGGGCTTTGGAAGGCCCTGAAAACATATAGCTACGGCAATGCCCGCAGAAGCTGCCAACTGGCTTCTGCGGGCATTATTTTTTTACTATTTTTCCTGAGCTGGAATCTTATCCTGCTGCGCTGCTGTTTTCTTCCCATTTTGGAACCTGCAGTGTGTTGCGGAACATCTCAATGCAATCCGAAAAGCCAAGAAGATATGCAAGTGCGCCGTACCGTGCGCCGAGTGCGTTCTGCTCGCTGACGTACCGGTCGATGAGCTGCATCGTCTCCTTTGGCAGCCCCATGGCATCCAGCCGGCCGGAGTATTCGTTTGACTTGCAGAGGATTTCCTGATAATCCTCATCTGTTTCCACAATGCTGTTCATGACGGTGTTCACTCGCAGATCCATCAACTGGTACATTACGGAATCTTTATCCATGGTGGTATCCCTCCTTTCCTTAGTGGTGCATATTAACTCTGAATCCGTGAATTAGCAACTTGTTTTTTCGGCGTATGGGTATCCAAAACCTCTATTAAATCTCCGTATAGTGAGGAGGTGCAGCCATGACTGACAGGCAGGAAGAGCGGATAAGGGAAATGAAAGCTGGTGGATGCGGATATGTGAGGATTGCACAAGAACTGGGGATTTCGGAGAATACGGTGAAATCGTTCTGCAGGAGGAAAGGGATAAACAAGGCAGCGGCAGACACGGCAGATTTCACGCCGGGCAGGGATAAGAATACTTGCCCGTGCTGCGGGAAAGAAGTACGGCAGAATCCGGGGCGGAAAGCCAAGAGGTTCTGTTCCGATAAATGCAGGAATGCTTGGTGGAACAGCCACTTGGATCAGGTAGCGCGGAAGGCACATTATGACTTCGTGTGTGCCTTCTGTAAAAAGCCGTTCATGGCCTACGGCAATGCGGACAGGAAATACTGCTCCCATGCTTGTTATGTTGCAGACAGGTTCGGAGGTGGCGCGGATGAGTGAGGAGCAGTTTCGGAACGAAAAGATGTACCATGCCACCATGAACATAGCGAAATCCCTCATGGAACAAGGGGCGATGACGGCAGAGGAGTACGGTCAGATTGATACAATTTTCCGCAATAAATACCGGCCAATTTTGGTCAGTTTACAGACCGAAATTAGTGGATATAAAGCTGGTTCTATGGCATCATGTGACACTGACAAGGAGGAATGATATGCCGAGAATCAGCGTAATCGGGCAGGTTCTGCCGGAACTGAAAAAGAGGAAGAGGGTGGCGGCTTACGCGAGGGTGTCGATGGAGACGGAAATGCTCATGCATTCCCTTTCTGCGCAGGTCAGCCACTACAATGAATTGATACAAAAGAACCCCGAATGGGAGTTCGCGGGCATATATGCAGATGAGGGCATCAGCGGAAGGGACACAAGCCACCGCGACGACTTCAATCGGCTGCTTGCGGACTGCGATGCCGGGAAGATCGACATGGTGCTGGTAAAGTCCGTCAGCCGTTTCGCGAGGGATACCGTGGACACGCTGACGGTGACGAGGCACCTGAAGGAGCTTGGGATTGATGTTTATTTTGAAAGGGAAAACATCCACTCCATTTCCGACGAGGGGGAGCTGCTGCTTACCCTGCTTGCGTCCTTCGCACAGGAGGAATCGCGCAGCATTTCCGAGAATGTGAAGTGGGGCATCCGGAAACGATTTGAACAGGGCATCCCGAACGGGCATAAAGCGCCATACGGATATGAATGGGACGGGGAAGTGTACCGCGTCATACCAGAGCAGGGTGAGATCATAAAGGAGATTTTTGCAAAGTACCTTTCCGGAGCATCTGCCTACAAGATTGCAAAGGAACTTTCAGAGAGGGGTATCACGGGGCAGAAAGGCGTCCCGATGGATGACTCCACCATCAAGTTCATCCTCACGAACCCGTCCTACACGGGAACCATGCTCCTGCAGAAGAATTTTATTTCCGAGGGGCATACGAGGAAAAGGAATAAGGGCGAGCTGCCAATGTACATG
>JAIDDH010000151.1 GCA_029055435.1 Acetatifactor sp. | reverse complement strand
CCCCCCCCCCACCCCCCCGCCCCCCGCCAGCCTCACAGTCGTCCTGCTTGTGGGGAGTGTGCTGGGATATGTGGAAGGGGATGCGGCAGTTGAGGGCGCTTTGCTAATGGAGCAGTATGCCCACAGAGTGTACACGGCCGTGTTTGGAGAGTCCGAGGAGGGATGGTTTGAAAACGGGAGTGTCAGCCGGGGCAACAATTATCGTTCCGGGGGCGTTATTCTGGATGTGGCAGTGGATAAGGAGCCCACGGAGGATATTTATCTGAGGGGCTATGTGGGTGCGGATTACGAGGGCGACAGGTGGACGGAGGCGGATGAGAGTGCTTTCTACACCTACATATTGGATTTGACAGGGGGCATGAGTAAAGCTTGGGTGCAAATGTCGCACGACAATCTGGTTTTTGAGCTGAATTACGGGGACATGAATGAATGGGTCAGGATGCTGCAGGGACAGCATTTGCTCCGGGAGGACGCAAGAAAAATTGTCCTGAATAAGAGAGGGGAAATGTCAAGGCAGTATATTCCTTATTATTCTTTCCGTGCGGTGAATGCAGATCGTTACTATCAGTTGGAGGAGGGGCAGGAGGTAGACACTTATTTCTATTTTGAATCCGCTGACATGGATATGGAGATGATTAAGGAAAATCTGGAGAGATTTCCGCAGTCTGCGGCTTGGATGAGAGAGGAATATGAGAATTATGTGCTGGAATACTATCTGATGGTGCCCGAGGAGCGGTTGCCCCGGCTGAAGGCGCTTTGCGACGCCAATGCCGACATTCGGCCGGTTACTTCCGGGGAGGCAGGTCCTGTGGAGGCGGCAGACGAGGCTGATGTTATCGATGCGGTGACATCTTTTATTCGGGATACCCTGCAGGCTGATACCTTCTATACCAGAACGCCGGGCAACACACCGGTCAATCAGGACGTGATAGAGTATTTTTTGTTTGAGAGCAGGCGGGGATATTGTATGCACTATGCCTCCGCAGCCACATTGATGTATCGTATGTACGGGATTCCGGCCAGATATGTGACGGGTTATGTGGCGCATCCGCAGGATTTTAAGAGACAGGCGGATGGTACTTATGCGGCGGCTCTGACTGATTATCGCCTGCATGCATGGGTGGAAATCTATCGGGAGAACCTGGGATGGACACCTGTGGAGATGACGCCTCTTTCCTACTATGCAGGAGAGCTGCCGGGGCCTAGTTGGATGATGCCTGTGCGTACCGGATATATGGGGAATGGCGAAGGCCAGGGACAGGGGACGCTGGCGCAGTATGCGGCGGAAGAGGATGACGAGGAGGAAGAGGAAGAAGAGGAGAGCGAAAACGAGTACACTGAGGACGAGGAGGAAGAGGACGAGGAGGAAGAGGAAGAAAATGCTGCAAAGGAGGAGCTTGCAGATGAGAAGGTTGGAAAGAAAAACAATCTGTTTCTAGTGGTATTCGGCGCAATTTTGGCTGTCTTGTGTGTGGGAGCATTGTTGTGGTATAGGCGCAGACTGCGTCTGGAGAAGCTGCGGCAGATGGACGAGAGAAGGCTGTTTTATCGCTTGCTGAAGCTTTTGCACGGCACGGAACGTCTCAGGGGATATACGGGGATGGAGGATGATTTTGTGGAAAAGCTTCTGGTGGAATTGCCCGTGTTTGAGGAGGAAGAAGCGACAGAGCTGATGCGCCTTGTGGAGGAGGCGGCATACGGGCCGGAGCGCCCCACGAAGGAGGAGAACCGGCAGCAGGTGTATGCATTTTATGAAAGGGCCTCCGAAGAATTGTACGGAAGGATGAATCACCTTCAAAGACTATATTGTACGTGGATATTGAATCTGCGTTGAGCCGTGTCAGGTGCTGGCAGTCTGCAGAATGGCGGAGAGGGTTTCCAAAAGCTGCGGATGGTCCTTGCCGCCTGCAGATAAATTCGTCAAATGTTATCTGCAGGCGGCATTTTTGTTTATAGTTATCTGCTTATGGTCATCCGGGCTCTGAAATTCTGGTCACGCCCACATAAATATCCGACACTTCGTACCAGGTTGCATAATCTGTTACGCCGGTCTGAGGCAGACCGAAAATCCCCTGAAAGATGCGCACGCTCTCAGCGGTGGCGGGACCGTAGACTCCGTCCGGCGTCAGTGTGGGAATGGCAGGGTAATTTCGGGCGATGCGGTTCAACTGGAGCTGAAGCTGGCGTACCTTATCCCCGGAAGCGCCGATGTTGAGATCGTATCCGGGATAGGAGGAAGGCACACCGGAAATTATGTCGGCGGTGGCAATGTACATATCGTTGCCGAAGTAATACCGGATGATTTCGATGGCAGAGTATCCTTCGTCTGCCAGATACTTGGAGCCCCATTGGCTCAGACCGTTGCAGGTGACCCGGTTGCCGTCACAGTAGGATGTGAAAATGGGCTGGCGGACGCCGGGGCGGGCCAGGTAGTTGGCAAAAATCGTGTCCACCAGATAGTCGATATTCTGGAAAATATTGCGTCCGTAAATCCATTTCTGGTCATAGGCGGTGGAGGAGGTGATGGTGAAGTTGTAGCCCTGATTCCGATACCACTCCGTGTAGACCCTGTTCAGGGTAAAGGACATAATCGCCAGAATATTGGCGTAAATGGCCGCCTCCGGCCAGGTGGAATAAATTTCACAGGAGGCCACATTTTTGATGTAATCTTTATAGCGCACCCAGTAGTTTGAAGCCGTGGAATCCGAGGGAACACCGTCGTGGACGATGACATATTCCGGGACGACCACACGGCTTAAGACGATTTCCCCGCTCTCCGACATGGGTTTGATTTCCTCCTCAGGAATCTTGGGCGGATAATCGCCAAATAAAGTGTGAACAGGTATGATGACACGCTTTTCATCCTCCTCGGAGGTCTCCAGAGGATTCATGACAATGGGCTGGAGAGATAAGCGGTCAGGCAGAAGCTCGGAGCCGGATACCTGTACGGGCTCATATCCCTCGGCGATGACTGTGATATTGTATTCCGAATAGGGCTGTACAATGGTGTCAGGATCAAGAGAATACTCTATGGGAGGCGCGGGGAGCTTGACGGAAGGGGTCTGACCGGAGCTGTCGGTAGTCAGCGTTTCTAACGGATTTTCGGGGTCTCCCTCGTAGGAGATGATGACTTTGGCGTTCTCAACGGGAATCAGCCCCAGGGAGGAGACCACGTTTACCTGGAGTGTGCCGGTAACATCGGCGTTTTCATTTGTGGCATTTTCATTTACAGAATTTTCGTTTATGGAATTGGCATTCGTCGTGGAATTCCCATTCATGGAATCGGTGGAATTAGGCATGGCAGCACCTTGACAAAATTCAGTTGTCTTATTATATGCCGCGGGGCGGGAAGCGTTACTCTATCTCAAACCTATATGTCTCTGCCTGTCGATACTGGCTGAATGTAGCCATCACAATATTTGAGGCTAAATTGTTATTAAAAATACAAAAAAGGATATTGACAGTTGATGTGAATAGTTGTATCATTGTATTAAATAATCAGTACAATAAAACAGAGGGAGACAGGAAGGAAGTGAAAGGATGGCGTGGACTATGGATTCCGACAGACCAATTTATGCGCAGTTGGTAGAGCGGATTCAGATGCAGATTGTGTCGGGGTATTATCCTTGCGGGGCAAGGCTTCCCAGCGTGCGGGAGCTGGCGGCGGTGGCAGCGGTCAATCCGAACACCATGCAGAAGGCGTTTGCAGAGCTGGAGAGGAGCGGATTGATTGTGACTCAGAGAACCAATGGCAGAATTGTCACCGAGGATAAAGAGCGGGTTGACGCGATTCGCCATGATATGGCCAAATTGCATCTGGAGACCTTTGTCGGAAAAATGCGGGAGCTCGGCTATACCAAAGAGCAGATTTATGAGCTTCTGGAGCAGAGTGTCTGAAGGCAGCAGATTTTCAGAGACAGATGATTTGTGTAATCTGCGAGCAAAAACGAGGGAGTGTAGAGGAATAGTATGAGTAATTTAGTGGAATTTACCGGAGTGACCAAGTCCTATGACGGGCAGAGAGCTGCGGTGGACAATGTGACATTATCTCTGCCGAAGGGCAGGATTATCGGGCTGTTGGGTCCCAACGGCAGCGGCAAGACAACTTTGATTAAGATGATGAACGGTCTGTTGACCCCCACTTCGGGGATACTCAGAATCAACGGACAGCCTGTGGGGCCGGCTACCAAGGCCCGGGTGGCCTATCTGCCGGACAGGACTTATCTGGCAGGAAATAAAAAGGTCTCTCAGATTTTGGATTACTTTGTGGATTTCTATGCGGACTTTTCCCGGGAGAAGGCGGAGGGAATGCTGAAAAGTCTGAATATCGAGCCGGAGGCGAGACTCAACAGTCTCTCCAAGGGCACCAAGGAGAAGGTACAGCTGATTCTGGTGATGAGCCGCAATGCGGATCTGTATATTCTCGACGAGCCTATCGCGGGAGTGGATCCTGCGGCGCGGGATTATATTCTGCGCACCATTATCAACAATTATAATCCCGAGGCTACAGTGCTGATCTCCACGCATCTGATCAGCGATATCGAGCAGGTGCTGGACGAAGTGATATTCATGCGCTATGGCAAACTGGTGCTCTATACCTCTGTGGACAATATCCGGGAGGAGAAAGGAAAGTCTGTTGACGCATACTTCAGGGAGGTGTTCGCATGTTAGGGAAGCTGATCAAATACGAGTGGAAGAGCACATATAAGATGTGCGGGATTATCATAATGGTCATCGCGGGGATGACGCTGGTGGGAGCTCTGGGATTTGTCCTGCCGTTCAATCTTATTATGGAGGACTCGGAAGCGCTTGAGGAATCTATGATGGGGGCGTTCTGGGCCATGATGATGATGATGAGCATGATGCTGTATATCGTTGCGCTGGTGGGCGCATCTTACGCCATGATGATTTATCTGGGAGTCCATTTTTATAAGACTATGTATACGGATGAGGGATATCTCACCCAGACCCTTCCGGTCACCCCCAGACAACTGCTCTTTTCCAAGACACTGGTTGCGGGCATCTGGAATCTGCTCGTGGGGCTGAGCATCGGGATATCTATAATGATTCTTATATTTGCGTTCATATCGTCCATAGCGCCCCCTGAGGCTTGGCGGGAGCTTGATGAGGTATGGAGAGAAATTCAGCGTGAGATGGCCCGGGATATGGATGCGCAATTGAGCTTTAGTATCGCGCACGCTGTTTTGTCGCTGCTTCTGATGTTTATCGTCACGCCTTTCTGTACGATGATGACGATGTTCGGTGCGCTCACTATTGGACAGCTCTCCAGAAAATACAAGGCTTTGATAGGAATCCTGTCATACTTTGGCATGATGATAGTCCAGTCTATTCTCATGCAGGTTCTGCAGTTTGTGTTTACCTTTGGTAATGTGCTGTTTCAGAACAGTATCGGAACGGAAAATTACACCAATGTGTTCGGCACCTACGACAGCAGTATTGTAGTGGCCCTGATCATGGGCGTCTCCATGTACTTTGTGGCCCATCATATTCTGACCAAGAAGCTGAATATGGATTAGACAGTTGCCCTCTGCCGCTATTTTTGGTATACTAGGATTAGTTTTGAGATGAGGCAGGTGAGTGGCGATGCAGGGGATTGTGGATCAGATTCTGGAAGGAAAATATGAATATGAGAACAGCTCTCTGGACTTTTCCTGCGCTAAGCTGGAGCTTGCCATGCGCAGCGGAGAAGTCTGTGAGGGCTCTTTTCATGTTAGTTCTTCCGGGGATTGCTTTACCCGGGGATTTGTCAGCGCCACGGACATGCGCATGGAGTGTCTGACGCCGGAGTTTACAGGCAGCAGGGAGGAGATAGTTTACCGTTTCCACGGGGAACATCTGGAAGAAGGAGATGTGGTAAAGGGGAATTTCTGCATTGTCAGCAATCAGGGAGAGTATTATCTGCCCTTTGTGGTCTCGGTGGAGCATGAGATGCCCGATTCTTCCATCGGAAGCGTGAAAAACCTGTTTCACTTTGCCAATCTGGCAAAAAGCGATTGGCAGGAGGCCGTAAAGCTGTTTTATTCCCCGGGATTCCGCAAGGTGTTCGGCGGGAGTGACAGGCAGTTCTACGATTGTTATCGGGGGCTTTCCGTCTATCCGGGAAACGAACAGAACATGGAAGAATTTCTGGTCCGAATCAATAAGAAACAGCGGGCGGAGTTCCTTGTACGGGAGCAGGAGATTCAAAGCGACTTTGCCGCAAATGCTTACGGAGTAAACGAGGTCGAGCTCAATATCATGAGAAACGGCTGGGGCTATACTGCGCTGCAGGTGGAGTGTGAGGGAGACTTTGTATTCACGGAAAAGGAGTTCCTGGGGGAAGATGATTTCCTGGGAAATCACTGTGTTCTTCCGGTATTTATCGACACACAGCAGTGCCGACAGGGCAAGAATTTCGGCAAAATATATATTTATAATTCACATACGTCCATAACCATACCGGTGACCGTGAGAATGGGAGCCGGTTGGGAGACTGGAGGAGATCGCCTGCAGAAAAAGCGGGAAATTGTACAATTGATGAGATGCTATGAGGATTTTCGCATGAGGAAAATCAATGCGGAGGTCTGGCAGAGGGAGACGGGGATGCTGGTGGAGGCCATGGTGTCCCGGGATGACAACGATCTGGCGGCGCGGCTGTTTCAGGCGCAGCTTTTGATTTCCGGGGAGCGGCCGAATGAGGCCGGGTGGCTGTTAAAGCATGTGGAGGATGCGCTGGAGCGCATGGGGGATGCAGATGACACCCTGTATGCATATTATCTGTATCTGACCACGCTGATCCATCCCGAGGAGCAGTATGTGAATCAGGCCGCCGGTCAGGTGGAGAGCCTGTACGGCCATGATAGAGGCAATTGGCGGATTGCGTGGCTGCTTTTGTATCTCTCCGAGGAATATAATAAGAACGTCATGGTGAAATGGGACTTTCTGGAGAAGCAGTTCAAGCGCGGCTGCAGAAGTCCGATTCTCTACATAGAAGGCCTGAATCTCTTGAACGGCAATCCGACTTTACTGCGCAGGCTGGATGACTATGCCCTGCAGCTTCTGTATTTTGGGGCGAAGCGGGACGGACTGGGGCCGGATGTCCTGGAGCAGCTTCTCTATCTTGTGGGCAGGGGCCGGGAGCACGCGCGCACAGATTCTTCGCTGCTGCTCAGGCTTTTGCAGAAGCTTTATCAGAGACGTCAGGATGTGCGGATTCTGCAGGAGATATGCACGCTGCTTGTCAGAGCAAACCGCGTTGGCCCGGACTGCTTTGTGTGGTATGAGGCGGGGGTGGAGGCTCAGCTTCGCATCACCAATCTCTATGAATATTATATGATGTCCATCGATCTGCAGACGGCAAAGGAACTGCCCAGGATCGTGCTGATGTATTTCTCTTATCAGAATAATCTGGATTTGGCCCACAGCGCCTTTTTGTACTGGTATGTGGTACAGCACCGGTCGGAGCTGAGCGAGCTCTATGAGAGCTACAGGGACCGCATGGAGCACTTTGTGGTGGATCAGATTCAGAAGGAGCATATCAACAGGCATCTGGCAGGACTTTATCAGGAGCTTCTCTCACCGGCCATGATCAATGAGCAGACGGCGCCGGCTCTGGCGAAGCTTTTGATGGCTCATTATATCCGGGTGGAGGATCTCAGGCTGAAAAAGGTGATTGTATATCAGCCGGGGAATCTTCGGGAGAGCGTGTATCCTATGCAGGATGGCTGCACATGGATTCCTCTCTATGGAAATGACTGCACCGTTTTGTTTGAGGATGCCTATGGCAACCGGTTTGTCAAGTCCGTGGAGTATACGCTGGAGAAGCTGATGCTTCCCGGGAAATATCTCCGCATGCTCTCCGGTCTGGTGACAGACTCGCTGGAATTTGACCTTTATCTAAACGAGCATGAGCGGGAGATGGAGACGCTGCCCGCGGAGGCGCAGGAGCGGGCTCTCCGTATTTCGGGAAATGAGTGGGCGGATGAGAGTATCCGCGGAAAGCTCTACATAAAGCTCCTGAAATACTATTATGAGGCGGATAATATGCGGGCGCTGGATGAATGTCTGGAGACAGTCTCTGCGGAGATGCTCACGCAGAGCGACCGGGCGGAGGTGCTTCGCTATCTGGTAGTTCGGGGCAGGACAGACCTGGCATGGAGCTGGATTTTGGAATACGGACCTTTTTCTGTGGAGCAGAAAACACTGATGCGGCTGGTCAGCGAGCAGATTCAGAGACAGGGAGACGGGGAGGATCCGGAGCTGACGGAGGCAGTGCTCTTCGCTTTCCGCCGGGGCCGATATGACAGCCGGATGATTCAGTATCTGGCGGAGTATGCGCACTGTTCGACCAAGGAGCTGCGGGATATCTGGCGGGCGGCCCGTTCCTTCGATGTGGACTGCTATCATCTCAGTGAGAGGATTCTGCTGCAGATGCTGTTCTCGGGAGCTTTTGTGGGGGAGAAGATGGCCGTGTTTGACTACTACGTCTCCCAGGGCGCAAACATTCGTGTCGAGAAGGCATTTCTGGCGCATTGTGCCTATGATTATTTCGTGAAGGAACGTCTGACGGATGAAATTTTTTTCCGGGAAATCCGAAAGCTGTATCTGCAGAACGAGGATATCCAGCGGGTCTGCAAGCTGGCGTTTTTGAAGTATTACGCCGAGAATGCGGGGGCGGTCACACAGGAGATACAGCCACTGCTGGAGGATTTTCTGCAGGAGATGCTGGCAGAGAAGATTCATCTGAATTTCTTCCGGCATTTTGTGGAGAGAAATGTGATAAAGGAACAGCTCCTGCGAGAGCTGATGGACAAGACTATCGTGGAGTATCGGGCGCGTCCCGGGGCGAAAGCATCCATCCACTATGTGATCATGCGGGAGGATGGAGAGGCTTCGGAGTATTTGACGGAGCCCATGCGCGAGGTGTTCGGCGGTCTGTGCTTTAAGGAGTTCGTGCTGTTCTTCGGGGAAAGCCTGCAATATTATATCATGGAGGAGAAGGACGGAGAGGAGCAGTTGACGGAGAGCGGCAATCTGCAGAAGAGCGATATCCGGAGCAGGGATGTGGACTGGCGCTATGAGCTTTTAAACGATATTCTCATCAGCAGGACGCTGGAGGATTTTGACACATTGGATGCTTTGACGGATGAGTACCATCGGAGAGAATATCTGAACGAGAATCTTTTTGTATTGCAGTAGAGGAGGTGAGAGCCATGGGTCTGCTTCATCACGGGAAATTGGTGGTGGGATATGATCTGGGGGAAGAGTATTCGCAGATCAGTTATCGCATGGGAGAGGATGATGTGGAGACGCTGTCCTCTGTGGCCGGGGAGGAGCAGTATAACATTCCCACTGTGCTCTGCAAACGCCCCGGCGTGAATCAGTGGTTTTACGGCAAGGAGGCGCTGCGCTGTGCTCAGGAGGACGAGGGAATCCTGGTGGAAAATATTTTACAGCTTGCCCTGACGGGGGAGCCGGTGCAGATTGAAGGGATTACCTTTGACCCCACGGCTCTTCTTGCGCTGTTTATGAAGCGTAGTCTGGGGCTGCTCTCTCAGGTGTCCTCGCCGGAACGGATAACGGCGCTTATGATCACCTGTGAAAAGCTGGACGGAAGGCTCATCGAGGTGCTGAATCAGGCGGTGGACAGCATGCATCTGAAGACGGACAAGGTCTACTATCAGAGTCATGCGGAGAGCTTTTATAATTATGTGATCCAACAGCCGGCCGAGCTGTGGCGGTCGCGGTCGCTGTTGCTGGAATATCAGGGAACCAGGGTGATTGCTCACTGTATGGACTGCAACAGGCGCACCACGCCGGTGGTGGCCTTTATCGAGAGCTGGGAGTATAATATGCCGCCCTATGATCCCATGCCTGAGGAGGAGCCTTTGCGCCGGAAGAAAATGGAGAGTCTGGATCGGGAGTTTACCGACATTGCCTCCCAGGTCTGCAGGAACACGGCAGTCTCCTCTGTCTATCTCATCGGCGAGCATTATTCCGAGGAGTGGATGAAGGAGTCTCTGAGAAATCTGTGTATGGGACGGCGGGTCTTTCAGGGCAATAATCTATACAGCAAAGGCGCATGCTTTTCCATGTCGGAGCGTTTAAATCCCAGCGAGGTGGGAAAGGCGCATGTGTTTCTGGGGGAAGATAAATTAAAGTCCAATATCGGTATGAATCTGCTCGACAGAGGACAGGAGTCCTATTGTGCGCTGTTGGACGCAGGAGTCAACTGGTATGAGGCCAGACAGCAGTTTGAGTTCTATGTCCGGGGCGGAAACGAGTTTGATCTGCAGATTATTTCACTTATCGGCGGAGAAAGCCGTACAGTGCGGATTACGCTGGAGGATATGCTGCCCGGGATGAGCAGGATGCGGGCGAAGCTGTTCCTCACCGGGGAGCGTGAGCTTGTGGTGGAGGTGGAAGATTTGGGTTTTGGGAGCTTTCGACCTGCCACACATCAGATGTGGCGCAAGCAGATAGCGTTGTAATGCTGAATCTAACACCGTAATTGTAGAAAGTACAGGGGAGAAAACGTATGCGTGTCAGTGTGTGCGTGGGAGATTATGCGACAACTCCATATTATATCGCGGGACTTGAGGTGCCTGTCTGCTCCATGGAGGAGCTGTGTTTTTGTCTGAGGGAGAATGCATTCCTTCTGGATATATCCCTGATGCGGGACGAGCTGGTGGAGTGGATTGACAGAGAGTGCGGGCTGAAAGACCTTGCACAGGAGCTGCACCGGCTGATTCACAAACAGGGGTCTCTCAGTGCCTTTGTGACCATGATTTTGGAGTATGTGGGATTTTATGAGACCGGCGAAATCCGCGAGGTGGAGCAGATATTGCGGCAGGGGGCCGGATTGTCCAATATTGAGAGAAGAAAGGGGCAGATCGATTATCTTGTGCGCAAGAAGAAATATATGGCGGCTATCAGAGGCTATGACGGTCTGCTGGCAAAGTGGAGTGAGCTGGAGCAGTCGGGCGGCGAGGTTCCCGCGGCGAGAGTGTGGGGAGCCATCCTGCACAATAAAGCGGTGGCGCTCACCGGAATGATGCTCTATGGCGAAGGTGCGGAGTGCTTTAAGAAGGCTTATGAGACAGATCAAAATCCCGAGCACTACAGGGCTTATCTTGCAGCGAAGCGCATGGAACTGGATGAGAGCGCTTATATTTCCTTCGCGGCGGAGCAGACTATCGGATATGAGTATACGCTTGCGCTGGAGAAAAAGATGGAACGGTGTAGAGAGGACTGGAAGCTGCAGCCGGAATTCCAGCAGCTTTTGGAGGTCAGAGAGCGCAGAAGCTACGGAGACCGGCATGGATATCTGGAGGGCGTGGAAGAGGTCATCAGGAATTTGAAGAATCAGTATCGCAGCAGTGCGGGCGAATAAAGGAGCAGAAATATGGGGTTTTGGAAAAATATCTTTCGTATCGGAGCAAAGCGGGTTCAGGAGGAGACGCAGACCGATTGGGAGGAGATTGTCTATGACCACACGGAGGTGGATTTTCATGATGAGGAACAGCGGAGCAGATACATCACCAATTGTCTGGAACAGATTGCGGAGGCGTCCAAGGAAATCGGCTATCTGAACGGAGAGTATGGCCTGGTGACTGCTTATCTGACGGATATGGAGGAGATAGAGGCGTTGCCGGAGGAGCCCAGGCAGGATCTGAATCAGGTGGCAAACCGGCTGGTGCTTTTGGAGCAGGAGAGGCAGCAGTATTTCGGCAGGACGGAGCGTATGCGGGACAGCGATTATTTCCGTATGCGCAAGCAGGAGGGGGAGGTGCTGGAGGGCATCAAAAAGCTTCAGGAGGCTGAGAAATACAGTAAGCTTGTGAAGTCGGACATGCAGCGGCTGGACAGAGAGCGGAACGCCTACGAGTATCGGAAGGTGGAGTTATATACAATGCAGACCAATCTCCGGGGTATGGTGTTTATCTTTATCAGTGCGCTGGTGGCCTGTCTGTTGATGCTGGCGGTACTGCAGTTTGGTTTCGGGCTGAACACTTATGTGGGCTATTATATCACAATACTGGCGGCTGCGGTGGCGGTCACGGTAGTCTGTGTGAAATACATGGATGCGGATCGGGAGATAAGCTCTGTGGAGCGCGCGATCAGTAAGCTGATACAACTGCAGAACAAGGTGAAGATACGCTATGTGAACAATAAGAATCTGCTTGACTATCTCTGTATCAAATATGAGACCAGAAGCTCTGCGGAGCTGGAGAAAAACTGGCAGAGCTATCAGGATGAGAAGGAGGAGCGCAAGCAGTTTGCGGAGGCTGAGGCCAAGACTGAGTATTATCAGCATGAGCTGATCAGACAGTTGTCCAAATTCCGGGTCAGCGACCCCGGACGCTGGGTTAATCAGGCAAGGGCGCTCTTAGACCCCAGGGAGATGGTGGAAATCCGGCATGAGCTGATTGTGCGCAGACAGACACTGCGGCAGCAGCTGGATTACAATAATGGGGTGGCGCAGACAGCCCGGGGAGAAATCATGAATGTGGTGCAGGAATACCCGCAGTACGGCATGGAAATCATGGGCATGGTGGACCGGTACGACGCGCAGGGACTGTGAGTGTCGGGTGATTCTTTAAACTTTCTATTGAGTTTTTGAGGTAAATGTGTTTATCTATAAAGTGTAGAAATCCTAAAAGGAAAAGTGAGGTACAGAGAATGAGTACAAAGGAAATGAAGCCCGTCAAAGAGGGAAAGGTCCGCGAGATTTATGATAACGGCGACAGTCTGATTATGGTTGCCACAGACCGCATCAGTTGTTTTGACGTGATTTTAAACAACACGGTCACAAAGAAGGGGGCGGTTCTCACCCAGATTTCCAAATTCTGGTTTGACATGACAAAAGATATTATTCCGAACCACATGATTTCTGTGGATGTGCAGGATATGCCGGAGTTTTTCAGACAGCCGAAATTTGACGGCAACAGCATGATGTGCAGAAAACTGACCATGCTGCCCGTGGAGTGTATTGTGCGCGGCTATATCACCGGAAGCGGCTGGGCCAGCTATAAAGAAAACGGCACAGTGTGCGGCATTGCTCTGCCGGAGGGGCTGCAGGAGTCCGCAAAGCTCCCCGAGCCCATTTATACCCCGTCCACCAAGGCGGAGATCGGCGATCACGACGAGAATATTTCCTATGAGCAGAGTGTGGACTATCTGGAAAAGCGTTTTCCCGGCAAGGGCGAGGAGTATGCGTCCAAGCTCAGGGATTATACGATTGCATTATATAAAAAATGCGCCGACTATGCCCTGACAAAAGGCATCATCATTGCGGATACCAAGTTTGAGTTCGGTCTGGACGAGGACGGCAATATCGTGCTGGGAGATGAGATGCTCACGCCCGACAGCTCCCGGTTCTGGCCCGCGGAAGGGTACGAGGCAGGGCACGGACAGCCTTCCTTCGACAAGCAGTTTGCCAGAGACTGGCTCAAGGCCAATGACAATCACAATTGGACGCTGCCGCAGGAGATCGTGGACAAGACCATTGCAAAATATCTGCAGGCATATGAGCTGCTTACCGGCAGGAAGCTGGAAATTGCGTAATTAAATATTAAAATAAAGTTTTCCGATATGGCAAAGGGGCCGCTGCTGCGCATGCAGTCTGCCCTGCCATGGGTGATTGGAGAGAGCGCGGGGCGGCACTGTCCGCCTTGCGGGAACAATCACACCGGATGCGGTCTCTCAGAGGCCGGCCGGAGCATGGGAGGGAATGAGACATGAGGGACGATATTCATGTTCAGATGCAGCCGCAGGACAAACTGCGGGAGGAGTGCGGGGTCTTCGGAGCCTATGATTTCGACGGCGGGGATGTGTCCGCCACCATCTATTACGGATTGCTGGCCCTGCAGCACAGAGGGCAGGAGAGCTGCGGCATCGCGGTCAGCGACACCGGCGGCCCCAAGGGGAGGGTCCTTTCCTCCAAGGATATGGGACTGGTAAACGAGGCGTTTACCGCGGAGCAGTTGGAGCGTCTGAAGGGTGACATCGGCGTGGGGCATGTGAGGTATTCCACCGCGGGCAGCTCCACCAGAGAGAATGCCCAGCCACTGGTTCTGAATTATGTGAAGGGCACGCTGGGGCTTGCCCACAACGGCAATCTCATCAATGCGCCGCAGCTTCGCAGGGAGCTGGAATATACCGGCGCCATCTTTCAGACCACCATCGATTCGGAGGTCATCGCATATCACATCGCCAGAGAGCGCCTGCATGCAAAGAGCGTGGAGGAGGCCGTGGGACGTGCCATGAAAAAGATCAAGGGCGCGTACTCGCTGGCAATCATGTCTCCCAGAAAGTTAATCGGCGCCAGAGACCCATATGGCTTCAGACCCCTGTGCATCGGCAGACGGGGCAATACATGGATGCTTGCCAGCGAGAGCTGTGCCTTGGACACGGTGGGTGCAGATTTCATCCGGGACGTGGAGCCCGGAGAGATTGTGACTATTTCCCCGGAGAAGGGCGTGGAGTCCGACAAGAGCCATGTCATTCCCAAAGAGCAGCACGCCCGGTGTGTGTTTGAATATATCTATTTTGCCAGACCGGACAGTATTCTGGACAACACCAGTGTCTATCACGCCAGGATTATGGCGGGGAAATTTCTGGCCATGGATTCCCCGGTGGACGCGGATCTTGTGGTGGGAGTGCCGGAATCTGGCAATTGTGCGGCCATGGGCTATTCCATGCAGTCGGGAATTCCCTATGGCATCGCTTTTATGAAAAATACTTATGTGGGCAGGACTTTTATCAGTCCCGGTCAGAAAAACCGTGAGAGCGGGGTGCAGGTGAAGCTCAATCCCATCCGCGAGGCTGTGGAGGGCAAACGCGTCATTATGATCGACGACAGCATCGTGCGGGGCACCACATCTGACAGGATTGTGAGGATGCTCAGGGAGGCCGGAGCGCGCGAAGTACATATGCGTGTGAGTTCGCCGCCTTTTCTCTGGCCCTGTTATTTTGGCACAGACGTGCCTGCCAGAGAGCAACTGATTGCCTACAATCACAGCACAGAGGAGATCAGGGACATAATCGGCGCGGACAGCTTGGCTTATCTGCGCATCGAACGTCTGGATGAAATGGTAAACGGACTGGGTATCTGCAGAGGGTGCTTTACGGGCAGTTATCCATTGACGCCGCCCACGGAGGATATCCGCGGGGAGTATAATAGTTAAGCCTGATAAGGCGGGGGTGTTGTATGCAAATCAAGATATGCGGCCTCACGGATGTGAGGGAAGCGGAATATCTGAATAAAAATCAGGTGGATTATGCGGGCCTTATACTCTTTTATGAAAAGAGCAGACGCAATATGAGCATCGAGTCCGCAAAGCCGATTCTGGAGGCGCTCTCGCCTGATATCAAGCGGGTCGCCGTTACAGTATCGCCCACGGCGGAGCAGGTGAGACAGGCAGCGGAGGCGGGATTTGATTATGTGCAGATCCACGGAGAGATACAGCCGGGTGCGCTGGACGTGCTGCCGGTGTTTAAGGCATTCAACATCAAGGATATGGAGGAACTGCCATATTATCAAAGCTGTCCGCAGATTATAGGCTATGTGTTCGACGCCTGCGAGCCGGGGAGCGGGAAGGCGTTTGACTGGAATCTGGTGAAGAGCCTGCCCCGGGACGGAAAACTTTTCATCCTGGCGGGTGGGCTGTGCGCGGAGAATGTGGCGGAGGCCATAGCTTTCGTGAAGCCGGACGGAGTGGATGTCTCTTCAGGGGTGGAATATCCGGACGGAAACGGGAAGGATGTAGCGCGTATTGACGCTTTTGTGAAGTGTGCGCGGAGAGAGGAGTGACGGCCTCGTGTACAGATTGTTGATTGTGGAGGACGATTTTGGCATAGCCAATGAGATGAAAGCGTGGGTGGAAAAGTGGGATATGGAGGCTTTGATTGCGGAGGATTTCAGAGAGGTGATGGCAGAATATGCGCGCTTTCAGCCTCATATCATTCTGCTGGATATCACACTGCCATTTTATGACGGATATTACTGGTGCAGGGAGATACGTAAAGTATCCAATGTACCTATTGTTTTTTTATCCTCTGCCGCAGACAATATGAATATCATTATGGCGATGAATATGGGGGCAGATGATTTTGTGCCAAAGCCCTTTGACCGGAATGTACTGATGGCCAAGATTCAGGCACTTCTTCGGCGCAGTTATGACTTCGCAGGAACGGTTCCCGTGCTGGAGCACAGGGGAGCCTTTTTGAATATGGGGGACAATACTCTCACGTTTGGGGAGGAGAGAATTCCGTTGACCCAGAATGAGTACCGCATTCTTCTGTGTCTAATGGAGAGTAAGGGCAGTGTAGTCAGCAGAGAGAAGCTGATGGAACGACTGTGGGAGACGGAGCAGTTCGTGGATGAGAATACACTGACGGTAAATGTAAACCGCTTGAGGAAGAAACTGGATGCAGCGGGATTGGAGCATTTTATTCAGACGAAGTTTGGCGTGGGGTATCTGGTGGAATAAAATTTTATTGATGTTAAGGCATTAAAGTCATGTCATGAAAGCGGACAGGAGGTATAAGTTTGAAGCTCTTGCGGGCATATTTGCGTCAGCACAGGAAAGGGATTTTGGCATGTTCGCTCTTTTGCGCGGTATTTGCTTTTACATTTTATCTGTATCGGCTACCGGTGGAGGCAGTGTTTTATCCGGCGCTGGTCTGCATTGTGCTGGGAGTAGTGTTTGTGGCGGCCGATTTGGTTCGGGTGAGACAAAAGCATGCAAAGCTTGCTGCGATAGAGAAGTTGACGGCGGCAATGATTTCAGACATGCCGGATATCGACAGTGTGGAGGATGAAGATTATCAGAAAATAATAGCGGCTTTGCGGAGTGAAGTGGCGGAACTGGAAACCGCCTCATGGATGAGATATCAGGAGATGACGGATTACTATACTGTCTGGGTGCATCAGATCAAGACGCCTATATCCTCTATGAAACTGGTGCTGCAGAATGAGGATACGGCTCTGGCCAGAAAGCTTTCGGCGGAGTTATTCCGGATAGAGCAGTATGTGGGAATGGTGCTGGCATTTTTGCGGATGGACTCCGAGAGCAGTGATTATGTGTTCAGAGAGTGCGACTTGGATAAGATAATCAGACAGTCGGTAAAGAAGTTTTCCATAGAATTCATAGAGAGGAAGATACGGCTTTGTTATGAGCCCATAAGAGAGAAGATTATCACTGATGAGAAGTGGTTTTCTTTTTGCATGGAGCAGATTTTATCCAATGCGTTGAAATATACACGGGAGGGCAGTGTCAAAATCTATCTGCAAGCGCCGAAAATACTCTGTATTGAAGATACGGGCATAGGGATTGCGCCGGAGGATCTGCCTCGCATTTTTGAGAAGGGCTACACCGGATATAACGGCAGGCGGGATAAGCAGGCAAGCGGACTGGGACTTTATCTGTGCCGCAGAATCTGCGACAGTCTGGGTATAAGGATCAGTGCCGAATCTGAGATGGGGCGGGGAACTATCATCCGAATGGACTTGGAACAATATGATTTAAAACATATGGAGGAATGACATTCTGATTAGTATCTGTTAGCCTAGGGCCTTTTCGCTTTCAAGCCAACGTCTGTTTTCTGTGCTTTGTCCCCATGCATCAAGAGCTAAATCATAAGTGGCAGATACTTTGTCCTTTGTCTCCCGCATTTCTTTTTTTAGCTCTATTTGACCGACTTTCAATGCAGACATTTCAGACTCAAGTTTATCAAGCCTGTTATTAATGGGGCTTAACTTTGTATCCATCAATGATGCTATTGCCTGTAAATCTTCATTTGTTAATGCCATGAGATCATTCCTTTCCTATTGTGATGATTGCTGTTTTTGCTATCTGAACCTGCAGTGTATATAGTATATCATAACAAGGAGGCAAAGTCTAATTAATTATCAGGAACAAAGCAATAATAGACTAATATTTTACAATTATGGGTTACATCTCTTACATGGCGCATAACCTTGTGAAATTACATCTTCTCTATTCCCAGTATATGCTTGTTTATTCTTGTCTTTCATCTGATTTACGCTGGAACAAGATGGATAATGAAATTTCTTCGTATTTGTATTTAGTATATAGGTTGTACCTTGCGGTTCAGACTCTGTTACCTGCGGAGTTTCAACATCAGAAGGGGTATTTACTTCAGGAGCAGCTTGTGGAGCTGGCTGTGTTTCCTCCTGAATTTGTGGTTTAGGAGTTTCTTCCGTCTGTGTCACTGGCGAGTCTTTGACTAAACTGCTTTCCCCTGTTAAATAGTCAATGGCAATTCCGGGTTGCACATTATATACGTATACGCAAAATTGGATATTTTCACCCTTGTCTTCAACAGATTCTGCTTCCATCAAGACACCGGATGCAACAAGATTTTCTTCTTCAAATATGGGTGTAACACGATATAAAACATGATTTCCGGTTGCTTTCACATAATCGGCTACCATGTTTTCAAAGGGCAGCATCCCCTCAGTATTTAAATATCTTGTACCTGTAATCAGATTTTTCTCATTAGCATTTTCACCAGCCAGTTGATAAGCTATAAGATGACAGCGATTGTACAGATAATTACCATCAATGATGCCATTATGTTTAACGGTATGCCATCCGGATGGTTTAATTTGACCGATTTCTCCACGTTCTTCCGTTGGCATAATATCAATGCAAATATTTGCATAGGCGACTCCGCATCTTCCTAAATCGTCTAAATCACTGTATACTTCAAAAGATTCGGTAGTCAATTCACTTTCCAGAAAGTAGGGGACATTATTATTTGCGGTCACATATGGCTGACCGGAATATGAAGCGACATCGTCAATAGAAAATGTAATTTCAGACATTAGATTGTCTGGTTCAACATTTTCTTTATGTTGTACTTGAAAAGTTTCTTGGGAAGAGGGTAAAGGTACAATTTCAGATGAGTTTTCTAAAGTTTTCTCCTCTTGTGATTCAGTTTCGTAAGAGATTGCAGAAGAGGAGTCTATAGAATTTGTTGCTGGCAGTTGTCCACATGCAGATAATGCAATTGATAAAATTAATGCTAATATTCCTATTTGCAGCTTTTTCATTTTCTATAGTCCCTTTGTAATTTTAGTATATTATACTATATTGTCCACATGCATGCAATACAGAATGTACGTGACATAGCTCTTGTATATACAAAAGAACGCCCTGGTGCGGGATATACGAATCTGCCCTGCATTCATCGTAAGGATTGCTAATAGTAAAAAGCATTACAGGGAGGGGATAATGTATGCAAAAAACATGGAAAATAAAATATAGTTATGCTATGATATATAATACGATTCAAATGAGCAGTTTTATTGAAAATAATCATTTATGCTATTTGGAATAGGAAAATCATTGGCACGGTATATAAATGTCTTTATGAGTAATATTTCTTTGATAGAAAATAGACTCTTAAGAGAAAAAATAGATTGATAAGATTATATACACCGGGATAAAAAGACTGAATAGAAAAGGTATTTAAGCACATGATTTCTTACAATAATGTAAGTTTTATTGCGGGAAGTGTAAGCTGATTCGATGGAGCTGCATTTCCCTTTTTGTTATGATCCGTATAGGATGCAGTGCGGACTCTCCGTATATTAGGTTTTTATGATGCGGGAGGAAAGCGGGCGGCATTCAAAAAAGACGGACGGAGGATATTGCGATGAGTATTTTGGAAGTGAGCGGGCTTAAAAAAGTTTATACCACCCGCTTTGGAGGCAGCAAAGTAGAGGCTCTGAAAAATGTGAATTTCAGCGTGGAAGAGGGCGAGTACACAGCTATCATGGGTGAGTCCGGCTCGGGAAAGACTACGCTCTTAAATATTCTTGCGGCGCTGGATCGGCCAACAGGCGGAAAGGTGGTATTGGACGGGAAGGATATTGCCCGGATCAAGGAGTCTGCGGTCTCGGCGTTTCGGCGGGATAATCTGGGATTTGTGTTTCAGGATTTTAATCTGTTGGATACATTCACTGTGGAGGACAATATTTATCTTCCTCTTGTGCTGGCGGGGACACCATGGCGTAAGATGCAGGAGCGGCTTGCGCCCGTTGCTGACAGATTGGGGCTCGTACAGCTTTTGAAGAAATATCCTTATGAGATTTCGGGCGGGCAGAAGCAGAGGGCGGCGGTGGCCCGCGCTATCATTACCAATCCAAGACTGATTCTGGCCGACGAGCCCACTGGAGCGCTGGACTCCAAGTCTACAGAGGAGCTGTTACGGCTGTTCGGCGAAATCAATAAGTCTGGACAGACGATTCTTATGGTGACGCATTCCGTGAAGGCGGCAAGCTCCGCTAACAGAGTGCTGTTTATCAAAGACGGGGAGGTGTTTCACCAGATTTATCGGGGTGAGGACAGCAATGAACGGATGTATCAGAAGATTTCGGATACGCTCACTTTGCTTGCGACAGGAGGTGAAAAGCGATGAAGTTGTTTTTTTATCCAAGGCTTGCTCTGGATGGTATCCGCAAGAATAAGAGAATGTATCTCCCCTATATCCTGACCTGTATAGGGATGGTGATGATGTACTATATCATTGTGTTTTTGTGCCGCGGTGAGGCGGTGAAAGCGGTGAGGGGTGCAAGTGTGGTTCGGGAATTCCTCAGGCTGGGCAGCGGTGTGATTGCGTTTTTTGCAGGTATTTTCCTGTTTTATACCAATTCCTTTTTGATACGGCGCAGGAAAAAAGAATTTGGTCTCTATAATATTCTTGGCATGGGTAAGCGAAATATCGGGATACTTCTCCTCTGTGAGACTTTGTTTATCGCCGTGCTCTCCCTTGGAATCGGTCTTGGCGCAGGGATGCTTTTTTCCAAGCTGGCGGAATTGGGGCTGATACGAATTTTGCGCGGTGAAGTTGATTACAGCCTTTCCATATCCGGGGAGGCCATAGGGGATGCGGGGAAGGTTTTTGGCGTGATCTTTTTCCTGTTGTTTATGAATGCGTTGTTTCAGGTGCATTTTACAAGCGCCATATCACTTGTGCACAGTGAAAATATGGGAGAGAAACCGCCCAGGGCAAATTGGCTTCTGGGGATCGTCGGCGTCGCGCTTCTGGGCGGAGGATATTATATCGCGGTGACGGCGGACAATCCGGTTTATGCGATGTTGTATTTTTTTGTGGCGGTGATTCTGGTCATCGGGGGAACCTATCTTTTGATGATAGCAGGTTCTGTGGTGTTTTGCCGAATCCTTCAAAAGCAAAAGAACTATTATTACAGAGCGGAGCATTTTGTGTCAGTGTCATCCATGGTGTATCGTATGAAACGGAACGGGGCGGGACTGGCATCCATCTGTATTCTGGCTACCATGGTATTGGTGATGCTGTCTTCCACAACGAGCCTGTATTTTGGCAGTGAGGATTCTCTGTGGAGGATTTATCCCAGAGAGAGCAATCTGGTGTTTCATATGCAGGATATGGAGGACTTTGAGGAGGAGAAGCTTGTTCTGCTTCGGGAAACAATCCGTAAGGCTGTAGGGGAGTATGACGCGGAACCGACGAACTGCATAGAATACTGCAGCGTGTCACTGGCAGGATACCGGGATGGCAGTGTTCTATATACGGATAAGGAACAGATTAATAAATTGGCCATGGAGCACGCCGCGGGTTATGCGGGAGTCAGCGTGGTCAATCTGGTTTCCATAGAGGATTATAATGCCTTGATGGGGAGAAGAGAGATTCTGGCGGAAGACGAGGTGATGCTATCTATCAATAAGGCGGAATATAAGCAGGATACGCTCTCATTTGAAAATGGAAAGACCTATCGGGTCAAGGGAGTTGTAGACCGCTTTGACTATGCTGAAGAAGCAGAGATGTCTATAATTTCTGTCATGACTGTCTTTGTGCCGGATCTTGAAGCTGCCGTGAGGGAGATTGGCATTTCGGGAGAGGGAAGCAATCAGCCGGAGTTTCAGTGGATTTATGATTTTGACACGGATATCGCTGAAGAGGAGCAGATTGAGTTATGTTATAAGCTGAGAGGGATATTCTGGAGTGAGGATATGCAGGGGCAGTATGGATTTAATTCCGAGATTGAGAGCAGAGCGATGGAGAGGGCAGAGTTTTACAGTTTGAATGGAGGCCTGTTCTATCTGGGATTATTGCTCAGCATTGTGTTTGTCTTTGCTACGGTTTTGATTATTTACTATAAGCAGATATCTGAGGGATACGAGGATCAGGGGAGATTTGAGATCATGCAGAAGGTAGGGATGACCAGACGGGAGATACGCAAGAGTATCAATTCCCAGCTCCTGACGGTGTTCTTCCTGCCGCTGGCGGGAGCCGGACTGCATCTGGCGTTTGCGTTTCCCGCTATATGTCAGCTGCTGTTAATCTTCAATTTGGACAATGTGGGGCTGTTTGCGGTGACAACAGTGACCGGATTTTTGATCTTTACACTTTTTTACACATTGGTCTACCGGATTACCTCCAATGCATATTACAGGATCGTGAGCGGAATGTGACGCGCAAGTTTTAAAAGAGCGGGGATGCATGACGATAAATGTTGTTTTGTGGTAGATTTCACTATGCAATCTGTGTTATAATAAAAAGAATTTTTCAAAAATAAACGCAGAGGAGAAACGGAAATGCCCGAAGCAGCAATTTGGATTTTTTTAAGTGTTCTTGTTTTAGGTTTTATGGCGGTAGGAGTTTTAGGTATCTGTAAAAAAGTAAAGTTTCGTGAAAAAACACAGTCCATGCGCAAAGTGACCGGTGTTATAGTGGATTCTACCGTATGCGATGCCCCCCCGAATGAAGTTGGGGTGGAAGCATATTTTCCTGTCTATGAGTACGAATGGGAGGGCGTAAAGAAGCGGCTGAACAGCACTACAAATGTCCTCAGGATAAAGATAGGCAGGAAGGTGCATATTCTTGTAGATCCCCGGACAGAGAAAGCAATCTGTCTGGAGGAGGAGATGGCGACAAATACATTATACATGATTATCGGAGGCATCGGGGTGCTTGTCCTTGTCATGGTGCTGATGTTAGCCACTGGAGTATTAGATGCTTGACGATTGGGTCAATATACGATACCATTTAAGTATATGTCCACAAGCAAAGGAGACGACAAAATGAGTATGGATCGCTATCAAAGTCCTTTATCTGAGCGTTATGCCAGCAAGGAGATGCAGTATATTTTTTCCCCGGATATGAAATTCCGCACATGGAGGAAACTCTGGATTGCGCTTGCCGAGACGGAGAAGGAATTGGGCCTCTCCCAGAACGGAAAACCAGTCATTACCGATGAGCAGATTGCAGAGCTGAAGGCTCATGCGGAAGATATCAATTACGAGGTGGCAAAGGCCAGAGAGAAAGAGGTGCGCCATGATGTGATGAGCCATGTGTACGCCTATGGGCAGCAGTGCCCTAAAGCGGCTGGCATTATCCATCTGGGAGCAACTTCCTGTTATGTGGGGGATAATACCGATATTATCGTGATGACAGAGGCCCTGCGGCTGGTGAAGAAAAAGCTGGTGAATGTGATGAAGGAGCTGGCTGATTTTGCGGATCAATACAAGGCGCAGCCCACGCTGGCATTCACACATTTCCAGCCGGCGCAGCCCACCACTGTGGGAAAGCGGGCCACTCTGTGGCTGCAGGAGTTTTGTCTGGATCTGGAGGATCTGAATCATGTGCTGGACAATATGAAACTTTTGGGCTCCAAGGGAACCACAGGCACACAGGCGTCCTTCTTGGAATTGTTTGACGGCAATCAGGAGATTGTTGACCGGATTGATCCCATGATTGCGGACAAGATGGGTTTCAAAGAGTGTTATCCCGTGTCCGGCCAGACCTATTCCAGAAAGGTGGACACCCGTGTGGCCAATGTGCTGGCGGGTATTGCGGCCAGCGCCCACAAGATGAGCAACGACATCCGGCTGCTGCAGCATCTGAAGGAGGTGGAGGAGCCCTTTGAAAAGAGTCAGATAGGTTCTTCGGCTATGGCGTACAAGCGCAATCCCATGCGCAGCGAGCGCATAGCTTCCCTGTCCAGATATGTGATGATTGATGCGCTGAATCCGGCAATCACATCCGCCACTCAGTGGTTTGAGCGGACTTTGGATGACTCTGCCAATAAGCGGCTGTCTATTCCCGAGGGCTTCCTTGCCATCGACGGCATTCTGGATCTGTGCCTGAATGTGGTGGACGGGCTGGTGGTGTATCCCAAGGTCATCGAGAAGCGGCTGATGAGCGAACTGCCTTTTATGGCGACGGAAAATATTATGATGGATGCGGTGAAGCTGGGCGGTAATCGCCAGGAGCTGCATGAGCGCATCCGTGAGCTTTCCATGGAAGCCGGGCGCAATGTGAAGGTTGAGGGGAAGGACAATAATCTGCTGGAACTGATCGCAGCGGATCCGGCCTTCAATATGACACTTGAAGATTTACAGAAATGTATGGAGCCCTCCAGATATGTGGGACGTTCCAAGGAGCAGGTGGAGGCGTTCCTCACAAAAGTCATTGCTCCGATTTTGGAAGAGAATAGAGAGCTGCTTGGCGTGAAGGCTGAGATCAATGTGTAAACTACAGACAAAGCAGAGCAGAAAGGGATGGTGATCGGTTATGGGAGGATTTTTTGGAGTTGCGGCCAAGGAAGATTGTGTGTTTGATTTATTTTTCGGAACGGATTATCATTCTCATCTGGGGACTCGCCGGGCGGGAATGGCTGTCTACGATGATGAGAGCGGATATGACAGGGCGATCCATAATATAGAGAATTCGCCTTTCCGCACGAAGTTTGACAAGGATGTAAATTCCATGAAGGGACGCATGGGCATCGGCTGCATCTCCGATTATGAACCGCAGCCTCTGATTGTCCGGTCTCATCATGGCACTTACGCTATCGCCACAGTGGGAAAGATCAACAATACCGAGGATATTCTGAAAGAGCTGTTTGCCAAGAGCCATTCTCATTTTCTGGAGATGAGCGGCGGGGATATCAATGCCACAGAGCTGGTGGCGGCCATCATCAATCAGAAGGACAATCTGGTGGGGGGCATACAGTACGCCCAGGAGCTGATCGACGGCTCCATGACTTTGCTGGTGATGACGCCCAAGGGTATCTATGCCGCCAGAGACCGTCTGGGAAGGACTCCCGTTGTGATAGGACGAAAGGAGGACGCCCGCTGTGTGTCCTTTGAGAGTTTTGCCTATCTGAATCTGGGATATGTGGACGAGAGAGAGCTGGGCCCCGGAGAGATTGCGGTGGTGACGCCGGAGGGTGTGCAGACGCTTGTAAATCCCGGAAAGGACATGAAAATCTGCACCTTTTTGTGGGTGTATTACGGATATCCATCATCTTCTTACGAGGGTATCAGCGTGGAGCAGATGCGTTATAACTGTGGTTCACTGCTGGCGCAGAGAGATCATGTGCAGCCCGATATCGTGGCCGGGGTGCCGGACTCCGGTACGGCCCATGCCATCGGGTATGCAAATCGGTCGGGTATTCCTTTTTCCAGACCTTTTATCAAGTACACGCCCACTTGGCCCCGTTCCTTTATGCCCACGATTCAGACTCAGCGCAATCTGATTGCAAAGATGAAGCTGATTCCGGTGCACGATCTGATTCAGGACAAGAGCCTGCTTTTAATCGACGACTCTATCGTGCGGGGCACGCAGCTTCGGGAGACCACGGAATTTTTGTATCAGAGTGGTGCGAAAGAGGTACATATCAGACCTGCCTGCCCGCCTCTTTTGTATGGTTGTAAGTATCTGAATTTTTCGCGTTCTTCCTCAGAGATGGATCTGATTACAAGAAGAGTGCTCAAGGAGATTGAGAAAGAGGGCAAGACCATAGATTTGAAGGCCTATGTGGATCCGGATACACCGGAGTACAATGATATGGTAAACCGAATCGGAAGGCAGCTTAATTTCACCAGTCTGCGCTTCAACAGACTGGATGATATGATTGCAGCTGTGGGCATTGGCAGAGAAAAGCTCTGTACTTACTGCTGGGACGGAAGAGAGTAGTGTGTGGAGAAATGCATAAGCTGAGATTATTTAACATATAATACATATTGATTTTACTTATGGAAACAACTGTGCTATGATAGATTCGTAATAAGAAAAGCTTAGGCCGGATCGTCGGCAGAAAACGGAGGAGACCATGGTAAAGGCAGTAGTGGGCGCCAATTGGGGCGACGAGGGAAAAGGTAAAATCACGGATATGATGGCGGAGAAAGCGGATATTATCGTGCGCTTTCAGGGTGGTGCAAACGCAGGACATACCATTGTGAATGACTATGGAAAATTTGCGCTGCACACGTTGCCCTCGGGGGTATTTTATAGTCATACCACCAGCGTGATAGGAAACGGCGTGGCGCTGAATATTCCCATTTTAATCAATGAGATTAAATCCATCACTGACAGAAATGTGCCCATGCCTAAGATTTTGGTGTCCGACCGGGCGCAGATTGTGATGCCCTACCATATTCTCTTTGACCAGTATGAAGAGGAGAGGCTGGGCGGTAAGTCCTTTGGCTCTACCAAGTCCGGGATTGCGCCCTTTTATTCCGATAAATACGCCAAGATCGGTTTTCAGGTCAGTGAGCTCTTTGATGAGGAGAGACTGGCGGAGAAGGTAGAGCGTGTGTGTGAGACAAAGAATGTGCTTCTGGAGCATCTCTATCACAAGCCTGCCATTGACACGGGAGAGCTTATGAGCACCCTGCGGGAGTATCGTGAGATGATTGCGCCCTATGTGTGTGATGTGTCCGCCTTCTTGGACCGGGCGCTCAGGGAGGGCAAGACTATCCTGCTGGAAGGGCAGCTCGGTACCCTGAAGGATCCCGACCACGGCATTTATCCTATGGTGACATCGTCCTCCACACTGGCAGCTTACGGCGCTATCGGAGCAGGGGTGCCGCCCTATGAAATCAAACAGATCGTCACGGTCTGCAAGGCTTATTCCTCCGCTGTGGGCGCAGGGGCCTTTGTGTCCGAAATCTTTGGAGACGAGGCAGACGAACTCAGGCGCAGAGGGGGTGACGGCGGCGAGTACGGCGCTACCACGGGACGTCCCAGAAGAATGGGATGGTTTGACTGTGTGGCATCCAAGTACGGATGCCGTCTGCAGGGCACTACGGATGTGGCGTTTACGGTGCTGGACGTGCTGGGCTATCTGGATGAGATTCCCGTGTGTGTGGGCTATGAGGTTGACGGACAGGTGGCCACAGAGTTTCCTGTGACGGCGAAGCTTGAGAAGGCAAAGCCTGTCTTAAAGAAGCTTCCCGGCTGGAAATGCGATATCCGCGGTATTAAGAACTATGAGGAACTGCCTGAAAACTGCCGCAGATATGTGGAGTTTATCGAGGAGCAGATCGGATATCCCATCACCATGGTGAGCAACGGCCCCGGAAGAAGCGACATCATCTACAGAGAGAGCCCGCTTGCAAAATAAGGCTGACAGGAATCTATGATTGATAATCTGGAATATTTTAAAGTGTTTTATCATGTGGCGAAGGCCGGCAGCGTTACAGGGGCCGCAAGGGAGCTTGCGGTCTCTCAGCCGGCTGTAAGTCAGGCCATCAGGCAGTTGGAATCACAGCTCGGCGCCGACCTTTTCTATCGGGCGGCCAAGGGCGTGCGGCTTACGCGGGAGGGACAACTGCTTTTTTCTTATGTGGAAAAGGGATATGAGCAGATGGAGCTGGGACTGGAAAAGCTGCTTCGGCTTCAGAATATGGAGGGCGGGGAAATCCGCATCGGCGCCAGCGATATGACTCTGCAGTATTTTCTGCTCCCCTATCTGGAGCGGTTCCATGAGAAGTACCCGGATATCAAAATGGTAGTCACCAATGCCCCGACCCCGGAGACTTTGGCCTTTTTGGAAGAGGGGAAAATTGATTTCGGTGTAGTGAGCACACCCTTTGACAGGCAAAAAGGACTGGAGATTGTACCTGTGCGGGAGATAGAGGATGTGTTCGTGGGCGGGAGACGTTTTATCGCTTACAAGAACCGAACGCTGGATCTGCAGGAGTTGGAGAGCTTACCCATGATCTGCCTGGAGAAAAACACCAGCACCCGCAGCTATATGGACGCGTATCTTTTACAGAACGGTGTGCAGATACAGCCGGAGTTTGAGCTGGCTACCAGCGATATGATCGTGCAGTTTGCCCTGAGAAGCCTGGGGGTCGGCTGCGTGGTGCGGGATTTTGCGGCGGAATATCTGGAATCAGGCGTATTGTTTGCCCTGCGCTTTAACAAAATAATTCCCAAGCGCAAATTCTGTGTGGTGCGTTCCACGAAAATGCCTTTGTCTGCGGCAGCGGGGAGACTTTGGGCGGATGTGACGGAGGGAGAAATGTTATGATTCGCAATATTATTTTTGATATCGGAAATGTTTTGACAGATTTTCGCTGGAAGGAATTCCTGCAGGACAAGGGATTTGACGATGCGATGATTCGGAGAATCGCGCAGGCCTCCGTGGAGAGTCCTCTCTGGAGAGAGTTTGACCGCGGAGTCTGGTCTGACGAGGAGCTGATGAGCGCCTTTGTGTCCAATGACCCGGAGATAGAGGCTGTGCTTCATACGGCCTATGACGATATCCACGGCATGGTGACACCAAGAGACTATGCCATCCCCTGGGTACAGGCGCTGAAGGCGAAAGGCTGCGGAGTATTTTATCTGTCCAATTTCTCGAAGAAAGCGGAGGAGGAATGCGGCGATGCCCTTGCTTTTATCCCTTACACGGACGGAGGCATCTTGTCATGGCGGGATAAGCTGATCAAACCGGATCCGAAGATTTATCAGCTTCTCTTGGAGCGATATGATCTGAAGGCAGAGGAATGTGTTTTCGTGGACGATACGCCGGAGAATGTGGAAGGCGCAATGCGACAGGGAATCCACGGTATCGTATTTAAGAGCAGAGAACAGGTTGAAGATGAACTGAGAAAGCTCGGTCTGGATGTGGAATAAGAACAAGACTTTTCATGGAATTCCTATTGCAATTATTCCCCCGGGGCATCTTCCTGATCGGGGTCGCCGATAGCCTTATTTCCGGTGATTCTGCCGTACATCCAGCTGTAGAGAAACAGAATGATGGGAATGACCAGTGTGCAGCCCAGGCTCAGAGCGAAAAACTTCCCAGAGGCGGAGTTGTCCGTCACCGCGAGAATTAATGTCACCACATACAAAAGCACCAGAAGGATAACCCCTGCCATGGCCACGATCTGCCGGGAAGTGATTTTGGATTGCTTGTTCTTGCTATTGGATTTATCGGATTTATCGCTTTTGGCTGTCTGCCTGCCTGTGTCTTTCATGAAAACCTCTTTTCTGTGAACGGTCTGTGTTATGTTTTCCATCATAACATCTTTTCGACAGTTTGACAATAAAATCTGTATTGTGATTGGAATTTATGTAACGAGTTAGCCTGAAACAATGTGATTGCGGTTTACTACAATATATTTATTGTAACCTTTTTAGAATTGTGTTAGTGGGGATGCGAATTAGAATAATATTATACCTCAGCTCCGTTTGAAGGTAATATAGAGGGTATTAACTGTGATCAGGCAGGCTTATTGTTGTTTTCACTTCACGTCTCAGATTTTTATATCAGTAACCAATCAGAGGAGTTCTGTAACACTGTGAAATGATTTGCTGAGATTTCTTCCGTGATTTACATCATCAATTACTGATAAAGTTTCAGTATTCGGGACATCAAGGGAAATTTCAACAGGAGTTTTTTGTGGTATATATATGCTCTTGTTTTTGCCCATGGTAAATAGTAAGGACACCGAATATTGTTTTGTGTATTATTATTTTAGCTTTTCTTTGAGGCATGAGAAAAGCAAACCACTGCAATTAATTGATACTATATGTAAGTTGCGATATAATATATGCTATACAAACAAAAATTTTGTTAACGTAAAATTACAGCATAATTAAGAGAGAATCCTTAATTAAAATACTCACAGTGGGGAAATTTATGAAGAAAAAAAGAAATTGGAAGTATTCGCTTTTTTTGGTTTTGGTTATAAGCAGCCTTTGGTTGTTTCGTCTGTTAATAATGGATGTGGTGAAGGTGAGTGGTACATCCATGCTTTCGGCCTATAAGGATGGTGACATGGTTTTAGTGCAGAAGTCTTGCTCCATTCAGCGGTATGATGTGGTAGTCATCAATGCTAAAAGAGCTGTCTTTTTTTCTAATAAGTATATAAAAAGAGTGATAGGATTACCGGGAGACATTTTGCAAATCAGAGAAGGACAAGTATATGTGAATGGAGAGAAATTGGATGATGTTGTAACTGTAAAAATGGATTATGCTGGTATCGCAGCAGATGAAATAATCATTGGAGCTGAAGAGTATTTTGTTTTGGGAGATAATCGGAATAACAGCTATGATAGCCGATATGAAGAATTTGGTATAATTAACAAAAAAGATATTTGGGGCAAAGTGGTTTTCCCGGAAAGGTGATTTAGGGTATGTTTGATTTTTTTAAAGATATGTATTATGAAATGCACGGATTCAATATGAAAAAATTGAAAGAGGAACAGGCGAAGAAAAAAGAGCAGGAAAATCTTTTTTTTGACATGAAGTTGAAAATCATTTTTTGTGCAATAGGTGCCCTGTTGTCTTTATGTTATTTGGCTGCATTTCTGTTTGCGGCGGCAAATGGATACGTGGATATAGTTGTGAAATCGTTATTGTTGGTTTTGGTTATAGTAGCAACAATGATATGTGTTGTTATTAATAATAAAAAAGTACAGTTGATAGGAGTTGCTGGAATGGTTATCGTAATGATTTTAACAATGCTTATATAATAATAAAAGCGTAAAAGGAGAAGTTGGATGAATAAAAAAAGTATTGATCAGGCAGATTATGAAATCATTGAAAGCATTGCGAAAAAATATGATATGTCTGTCAAAGAATTAGCTAAGAGTTTGCTTGCAAAAAATGGAAGATACTCAATTCCACAGATACTTTTGACGAGTGATGAGAGAAGTATTATTGATCAGAGGGCTAACCAATTCAATTATTCAAGAAGTTTTTATTGTTTGATGTGCTGGAAAAAGGCAGTAAAAGAAGGACTGTATAAAAATATTGACATTGCAAAATTGCAGGAACGCAGATACGGCGAAAATTCCAGAAAAACGGTGGCAATTTATTTTAAAGACGAAGATGATTATAACGAGCTGAAAGATATTACTGAAAAGTTGGGGGTAAGCGTGTCATCACTGATTAGATATTTTGCGTTGACAGTGGAGTTGTAAAAGAACTTTTTTAATTAGTTATTTAAAATGTACTAAAATATTTTGTGTTAGCAAAAAATAAAAAGCTGGAGACAGAGAATATGATCTCTATGAGGCAGAAAATGATATTGTGCTGCTACCAAAGTATTCCAAAACATTTACCCAGCTTAAAAAGGCAATGGAAAAATATACGGAACAGATGGAAGCATATTACCGTGTAAAAGAAGATTATTCAGAGCAGGGCAATAACAGGACAAAGGGAGAAGGTAAATGTTAAGGGCTGATGAAGTAAACAGAGAAATGAAAAGGATAGAAGAAAATTTTTATAAGTGGCTGCAGATGGGCGGATTGGACTACAAAGAATTTTTGAAATGTAGAAATATGTCGGATTTCCAAATAATAAGTGGTCATGATAATGGGTATAACATAGTAGCGATCGGTAGCATGACCAATGGACAGTTTGTGCAGCTAGGAGAGCAGTTTGCTTATAGATCAGGCGATGTAAATGCTTTTCAAGATCTGGCATTGTTGCTGCTCTACATAGCAGAGAGGTTAGATTCAGCAAATAAAGCAGATTCACATTTTCACCAACAATCAGATTATTTCTTTAATCAGATGAAGGTTTTTATCCAATCAGCAGAAGATTATATGAAAAATAGTTAAATACAAAAAGATTTGTTATTAGACGTTTTATGATATAATAATATTTTTGCCCTCACTCTGGCAACAGAAAGGAGGGTATCACTTGGACTTGATAATTTCTTGCGTAATTTCTGTCATGGCAGGTATAGTCAGTTATTATATCTGCAAATTGCTAGACGAGAACGACAGTGACACTTAGCCTAAACGGTTGTGCTACCGTCCAAAAGAATACAAACCCTCAATAGTAGTAGCTATTGGGGGTTCATTTTTGTGTACTACTAGGATACAATCTCTTTTAGCGATAACGTATAATAGATTTTTAATCAGATTGACATAAGCAATAATAAATTATATAATCTATACTGTGTTGACAATACAGTATAGAGAAAGAGGTGCATTTTTATGAGCGAATTTAGCAATGAAACTACCATGGCTGCTTTAAAATTAGGCGAAAAAGGATTCGAGCTTTTATTGAAGTTAATAAGCTATCTTATGGACGACCATCGGCAAAAGTATGATAACGAATTAAAAAAAGAGAGGATAAAACAGTTAAAGAACGAAAACAAGAAAGAAAGTGCCGTCAATTACCTTAATGAGCATAGAGGCGTAGTGGCAATGAGGAAACTGGAAAAGAGTGGAGAAAAGCTTATGCCTATTGCCGCGGAAATGACACCGGCACAGCTAAAAGAGTTCAATAAATATGCCAAGATGGAAGGTGTCACATATGCTGTAATTTCCAACAGAAAAGTGTTGAATGAATTAAAACAGGTAAAAGCGCAAATTAAGGAGTTAGAGAAAAAAGGTGAGTTATCACCAGCAGAGCAGGAAAAGTATCAAAAGTTGAACGAAAGACTACAGGAACTCAATAAGCAAAAGGAAAATAGGATCATAATAATCAGAGCAAAAGACTTAGAAATTGTTGCAGATATTACAGAGCGGATGAACCAAGATATTGAGTTTGAGAATGTGGAGCAGGAGAAGGAGGCATATGAAAATGCGGGCATGGACAATCTCTCTCCAGAGGATCAAAAAAGATATCAAGATCTGCAAGAAAAAAAAGAAAGCATGGAGGAGAAGGAATTTGATTCCTTTAATGATAAAAATAATGACAAGATATTAACTGGTACAGCGGAAGAACCGGGATGGGAGGAAATGAATTTTGAACAGGCGTTATGCCGAGTGACAGATAGAAAATATGCAAAGAGTAGTTGCTTTGTATGCGATAGAAGTGATCCGGATAATTATATGGAAGTAAGCTCTATCCGTGAAAAATCTCCGAAAGGAAAATCTTTCATAAGCACGGAATATAAAGTATTCCATCAAGGGGTAGAACAAAAAAGCGAAGAATTTTCAAATGGAAAGTTTACGCATTATACCAATAGGAAAGGAAAAAACACATCCTCTTATAGTCAAAAGCATTGGGAAAACATGAAGGTAGAGATTAAGGAAAAAGGTGGTTTTTCCAACGATGTGTTGATATTCAGTAATAAGGAAGATTATCTGAAGTACAAAAATAGTTTCGAGCAAACCAAGGATGGTATGCAGCTGAAAGAAGAAACAATAAGCATGGAAGCGGAAGGGCGGAATTACAAAGATTATGCCGGCATAGTTAATCAGTTAAAAAGTCAGCTGCAAAACAAGGGTTATACGCTGAATGCACAAAATGAAATATACCGCATGGAAACAGGAACTCCTGCGGTGATAGAAGAAGTGGCAGACAATGAGAAATTTGATTTTCTGGAAGCGACTAATATCAGTGAACAGATAGGGCTATATGAGCAGTTAAATATTTTACAAACACAAAGAGCCTTTCTGCAACAGCAGCAAAAATCAAATGAAAATAATTTTGAAAGTCAAGGTAAAACTGATAGCGCAAGGGCAATGTATGAACAGATGAAGGATGAGCTTTATAAACAAGAAGATAGTGCTAACTTTAACATCACGCTGATGGAATCAAGGGCTAAGAATTTACAAATTGAAAGGGAAAAATTATCAAGTGTAAAGATCATTGTACAGATTCAGAGCCAGCACGATGATGTGTCAGATGTATACGCAAAACAAAGCAAAGATGACAGGGACAATGATAAATCTCCTCACCGTGAGGAACACACGCAATCGAAAGAAAGCTGGAACAATCAAACTAAAGAAAGCCCAACACAAGGATTAAATATTGATGCTGCGGCAAAAGTAGACATAAAAATTGCGGAAAAGGAGTAGGGGCTAAATCATGGAACCAAAGAAAAAAGATGTCTTAGATTATTTGATCCCCATTATTGGTGTAATAGTCCTTGTATTTTGTATGCTGCACTTGGCCATGTCTTATGAGAAAGTCAAGACAGAAATGCTCAATACACACACTGCGGAAGAAAGCTTGGATTATATCGCAGTGATCAATGATTTCGCTACTCATATATCGGAAAATCCGGGTGAAATAAAGTGGGTGGACAGTAGTTTTAAATTTTTGGCTGCGGGGCTGTTTATATGTCTGCTGGTTATTGCCTATCAGATGTCATCTCGCAAAAAATTTATCAATAACAAAGAATATGGTACTTCCGAATGGGGAACTCCAAAGCAAATAGCACACTTGTTGGCATCCCGGCTCAAAAAGAATGAGATAAAAGCCATTAAAAAGAGCAAAGACACTGATAAAGCCAAAAGAATTGCAGATGCCAAGAAAAAATATGCTGATAGCAGCAATATTCTTTTCACGCAGACAGAAAAAATTTGCATGTATAATTTTGAACTCAACAACAACACCATGATTATAGGTGGATCCGGATCTGGTAAAACCAGAGGATATGTGCTGCCAAACATTTTACAGTGCTGCAATAGTCCATATAGTCCATCTATTGTAGTCACTGACCCAAAAGGAGAGATTATCGCCAAAGTAGGACAATATCTGGAACAAGAAGGCTATGTAATTAAAGTATTAAATTTGAAAGAACAGAATAGATCTTTTGGATTCAATCCATTTAAGTACATTATGCCGGATAAATATGAGGAGCAGATATCCAATCTGGTATCATCCATAATGGACAGCCGGAATGAGGGTAAAGAATCAAAGTCAAACGATCCTTTTTGGGATGACATGGCAAAGGTACTGCTTAAGGCTATCTTTTATGCTTGCTACGAAGGATTTCCGGAAGAAGAAAGAAATATGCCCACCATTATGGAATTGTTTCGCTGGTTTGAAGTATCGGACAATGATGACAGATATAATAATCCCACAAAATTAGACCGTTTTTTTGACGTGTTTGGAGATGGCGCAGGAACTTATCAAGTGGCCGCTTGCATAGATGCTTTTTATCAAAGGTACTATGCAAGCTATTTATCCAAAATAGGAGAAGAGAGCAAATTGCCCCTCTTTCCGAAGGATATCCGGGAAAGAATTGCAATTCCTTTAGGCAGTTCCAACAGTAGAGTGATAGAGGAGTATGAAAAAGAAATCACATTGATAACATCCATGTTAAAAGCGAAAGATCTTCTGGATGAAGAGACAAAGAACCTGTCGCAAACTGCCATTAATAATATAAGGACATACATTCATGACAGGGAGAGCGGATATGCAGATGGCGGAAAGCCGGTGGGAGTCAGCATATATGAAAAATATGGTGATGTCAATGCTAATCCGGCACTACGAAATTGGGAGGACTTCAGAACCAAGTGCAAAGGGAAAACAGCGCAGTCCGTCACGGCAACTGCCTTGGCTAAATTGGCACCTTTTGATGAAGAGCAAATCCGAAGGATATTCAGCAAAGACGAAATGGATTTGGACCTTATAGGTGAACGGAGAACTGCCCTCTTTATTGTGCTGCCGCCTACGAATAAAACATATAACTTTATTGCAAATGTGCTTTATACCATGCTTTTTGAGCAGCTTGAATATTGTGCAACGGTAAAACACAATCAGTCCTTGCCGGTTCCTGTACGATTCATTTGTGATGAATTTTACAACACTGGGCGCATTCCAAATTTTGAAAACATACTCTCTTATGCACGAAGTTTTGGCATCGGTATCTCTATAATATTGCAGTCTTTAGACCAAATTAAAGAAATGTACGAAAAATCTTGGGGAACAGTTCTTGATAACTGTTCAACATTCCTGTACCTTGGGGGCATCCGCCATGCAGATACCTTAGAGTATATCAGCAAATTGTTGGGGAAGGGAACTTTTGACAAGAAAACTTATAGCCAGACGAAAGGAAGGCAATCAAGCAGCAGTACGAGCTTTGACAAAATAGGAAGGGAATTGCTGGATCCGGCGGAGATACAAAGGCTGAATAAGAAAAAGTGCTTGTTTTTTGTCAGCGGATATCAACCTTATTTATCTCGAAAGTTCAACTATAAAGGGCATCCAAATTATAAATACACTTCTGATGCCAACAAAAAAAATCTATATTTTTATCAGACTCCACAGGAGAAGACAGATGAACAGCAACCTATTGCTGCAGAACTGCCAGAAAAAGAATACATACAAGTGCAGCTCAAAGAAAAAGTAGAACCTATTTCCCTTAACTTAAATGCAAATGAGGTTTTGGCTGAACTTGAGAAGAATATTCTTTCCATGGATTTTGATAGTTCAGAGGCAGTGAGCCTTTCAGATGATGAAATGGAGGAATTGGAGTTCATTGCTGCTGTTTTGGAGGAAGAAAACCGAATCAAAGAGGCAATAAAGCTGGACGAATTCATTCCCTCACCGTTAATTACGCTGGAGACAGATGAAGCAAAGATAGAAGAATTAATCAAGGATATGGTGGAGGATATAGAAGATGTGGATTTTGTTTCTGAAGAGTGGGAAGAAGATACCATGATAAATGAGGAATTCTTAAATGACCTTGGAAATGTAGATATGGAAATGTTGGAATCGGGGGTGGAGAACGAAAGAAATGAGGAAAAATAAACGAACAGGAGAAAAGTATTATGTCAATGATGGGTAGGTAGCGAGAAGTAGCAATAAAAACAAAACACTAACTTAAAAGGAGCAAAAAAATGAAAAACTTAACAAAAAGAACCCGTGATAAGCTTGATATAGCGATACTGTGGTTAAAGTACAATTATTATAAAGTAGTTATGATGATGTACGCTCTGCTTTGTCCTGTGGCGGTGGCTGCTGCAGATGATCCGCCCGCTGCTCCATCTTCTACGTCAGCAGAAGATAAATGGGATACGATTATCGGTTTTATCACGCCTTGGATTCAGCGCCTTGGCGGTGTGGTGATACTGATAGGGGCGATTGAATTTGGTCTGGCATGGAAAAATGATGATGCTGAGCAGAAAACAAAAGGCATGAGAACGATCATTGCCGGATGTATCGTGTGGGCGGTTGGTCTGTCTGCGAATACCTTTCTTAATTAAAGTGCCATGAAAACCGGGCTGCATTATTGCGGCCCGGAGTAAGGAGATAAAATGGAAGAAATTTTAAAAAGCTTCATAGAAACGAATCTGAAAAATATGGATTTGTTTACGGACGAAATATACAGTCAATTATCCACGAATCTGTGGACTGCCAGCAATGTGTATTATAAAACGGCAATGGATATCAGAGGCATTATTGAACCGATTGCTTTAACGATCGTGGGAATTTGCTTTTTAATAGAATTTTTAAAGATAACCATAAACATGGATGTGTTGAAATATGAATATATGCTGAAATGCTTTTTTAAATTGGTATTTGCAAAAGTCTGCATAAATATATCTTTTGATTTGATGGCAGCCATTTATGCAACCGCCATTGAATGGGTTACGGGTATTAAAGATCCCTCAAATTTTCAGATGGGGGCAGTAATATGGGATAACATAAAAGGTGACATCGGAAACTATGGTATGCTTCAATTAGTGGCGATAATGATTAGTTCTGGGATTATGCTGATTGCTGCGGAACTTTGTTGCCTTATGGTTCTTGTAACAGTCTATGCTACACTCTTTGAGCTGACAGTGTATATGGCAATATCGCCTTTGCCCTGTGCATTTTTGCCGTTAGAAGATAGTGGGGCAAGCAGGATTCCCAAAAAGTTTTTCTTTAATTATGCCGGAATATGCTTGCATCTGGTATTTATTGCAATTTGTCTCAATTTATATGTCAATCTATGTGATAGCATTATATTAACAAATCAGTTGATGACTTGGGAAGTATTTATTGCATTTCCCAAAGTGTTATTAGTAACTTTAGTTTTTATGATGGCAGTTACCAAGAGCGGCAGTTGGGCACAACGTATATTTGATGCAGCATAAAACGCAGACAGGGAGGATAAAAATGATAAGTGTTGATGTACCAAAAGAAATAAGGGAATACAAAGAAAAATTAGTATTCGGTCTTACCATACGACAGCTCATTGCCGTGATTATTGCGCTGGGAATCTGTGTTCCGCTGTATCTGTATGGCAGATTATATCTGAATGATGAATTGCTGTCTTGGCTCATTATTTTCGTCGCAATACCCTGTGTTGCAGTTGGTTTCTTCAAAAAAAACGGGATGCCTTTTGAAAAATACATATATGCCGTGATAAAGCACCAGCTTTTAATGCCACAGATTACGGTCTATAAGACGAGTAATTTTTTCCGGGAAAAACAGCAGGTGGCAGAGAAAGCAGCATTACATGGAGTAAAAACCGGGCAAATTAAGAGATACAAAGCACAGGCAACTTTGGAGAGGACTTTTTTAATGGAAGAAGCGGAAGAACAAGGAAATTCCATAGACATGGCGAAGATAGATGAAAATTTACTCACGGTGAGGAACCCCAAAAGCAATAATGGAGATGATCCAAAGAAAAATAAGCATAAAGGCAAAGAGAAGAAGGAAAAAAAGAGCAAAGCACAAATAATTGCGGAAGAGGTAGAGGAAAAGAGGGCAAAAGACCCGTATTATATACCTACGGCAAAAGAAGGGCGCATGTTGCTTGCGTATGCAAAAGAACAGAAGAAAAAGAGAGTAGGTGAAATTAAGGAAGGGAAAAAGAAGGTTGCAAAGAAAAATCAGAAAATGAAAAAAAGGAAAACAGCAAAAACCTTTATCCCGAAATCAACACAGGATGATTTGCCGTATATTGCGGATTATGAGGAAGGCCTGTTTGAAGTGGAACCCGGAAAATACAGCAAGTGCTATGAAATTAAGGATATCAATTATTTGACGGCGGAGAGTGATGAGCAAGAGCTGATTTTTGAAAAATGGGGGCAGTTTTTAAATTATTTTTCGGAAGATGTGAATATTGCTGTCATCATAGATAATCGAAAAGTATCAATAAAGGAGCAGGAAAAAAACATTTTCTACAAAATGGCAGGAGATATGTATGATGTGTTCCGGCGGGAATTTAATCGTGTACTCACCAAACAGATCATTGCCGGAAATAATGATATACACCAGAATAAATATGTCACCGTGACAATAGATGCAGATAGCCCTTACGAAGCATTGTTAAAATTCCATAAGATCGACAGTGAAGTGATAGGCAATCTTAAGAAAATTGGGTCAAACGGCAAGATGCTTTCCACAGATGAAAGGTTATCTTTGCTGCATGATAAAATGAGAAAAGGACGAGAAGGAGACTTTAAGGTTGACTATGAATGGTTGAAGTGCCAAGGATTATCGTCTAAGGATTATGTAGCACCCTCAAGTTTTGATTTTAAGAAAAGAAATTATTTTATCATCAAAAATGATGAAAAAACCTATTGCAGATGTATGTTCGTAAACAACCTTCCTGCAAATCTTACGGACGAGTTTATTTTCCGGATGGGTGAATGTGACTTTCCGGTTGTGATTAATTTAAGCGTGCAGCCGGTGGCGCAGGACAAGGCGTTGCGTTTGGTAAAAAAGCAGCTCACCGGCATGGAAGCAAATAAAATTGAGGCAGAGAAAAAAGCACTCAGAGCCGGTTTCAATCCTGAAACAGGAATTAGCCATGATTTAAAACATTCTCTCGATCAGGGTGAAAAATTGCTGGATGATTTGCAGAATAGAAACCAGAAATTGTTTTATGTGTCTATCCTTTTAATGATAAGTGGCAACACCTTGGAAGAATTGGAAGAAAACACGAATATCCTATCTGACAGAGCCAGATCTTTTACCTGTCAGCTGCAGAGCTTTGATGAACAGCAGAGAGAAGCTTTTCAAGTTACTATGCCAATGGGCGTTACGCCCAATAATAAACTGTATGTGGAAAGAGCCTTAACAACAGCCAGTACTGCTGTATTTATCCCTTTTACCAACCAAGAACTCTTTCAGAAAGGCGGATTTTACTATGGGCTGAACCAGATTTCAAAAAATCTCGTCATTTGTGACCGGACCACTTTTAAAACGCCATCTGGCTTCATTTTAGGATCTTCCGGATCCGGCAAAAGTTTTGCCTGCAAAAGAGAAATGATGTCTGTTTTGCTTGCAGATGATAAGACAGGATTGCTTGTCATCGATCCCGAAAATGAATATGTAGACTTTGCAAAAGCCTTTGGTGGGACAATACTGTCGCTCAGTCCTTCCAGCAAGTGTCACATCAATCCAATGGACATGGATGTTAATTATGGCTTGGATGATGAAGATGATCCAGAACAGATGGCTTTATCTGAGAAGAAAGACAAGGCAATAAGGGCAAAAGCCGAATATCTTATGTCCATCATCCAATGCATGGTCATGGATGCTGATGGAAAGACTACCATCAGCCCTCAACAGAAAATGTTGATTGATCGGGCGATTAGGCAAACTTATGAAGAATATCTGGAAAAAGATTTTGATGAAGAGTATCTTCCTACTTTACTTGACTTGCAGGAAAATCTTGATAAGGAAAAAGTAACCGAGGATGGAAGGAAGATAGCAGAAGCGGTAGAGTACTATACCAAAGGATCTATGAACTTATTTTCTCATAAGTCCAATCTGGATTATTCTAATCGCTTTGTTGTATTCAACATAAGGGATTTGGGAAAAGAATTAAAGCAAATATCCCTGCTCATTGTTTTGGATTTTATCTGGAATCGCATGATTGCAAACTGCCAATCAAATGTGCGCACCTACTGTTATGTAGATGAAATCCACGTTTTGTTCCAAAATGAATTTTCGGAACGATATCTGCAGCAGCTTTATAAAAGAGGCAGAAAGTATGGGCTTGTGATTACCGGTATCACGCAAGATGTCACAGATTTGTTAAATTCCAAAATAGCAATTGGTATGTTGTCAAACTCAGATTTTATTTTGATGTTAAATCAAAAGGGAGACAACCTTGCGCTGCTGGCGGAAAGGTTGCATATATCGGATGCACAGGCATCCTATGTTTCAATGGCAGATGCCGGAAGCGGTTTGCTGTTTGCGGAAAAAGCCATTATACCTTTTATTGACCAATTCCCGGAGGACAGCTATCTATATACTCTTATGAGTACCAGATTCGGGGAAAAGGGCGCAGAAGATATTCAAGAGTTTATTCAAAAACTCCAAGATGAACAAAGGAAAAAGGAAGAGGAGAAAATCAAAGAATCAGCTTGAGACCTACTCACCGTGAGGAAAAAAGATGGAGGATAACAATACAACAGTAAAAAGATCAAGGATACCCGCAGACATACCCAGAACGGCAAAAATAGTGGTAAATCGGAACCAGACCAAATCCCAAAAGGAACCCAAGAAGGAAAACAGAGATTTAAATGGATCCGGAATAGCCCAACGTGCTATAAAAGATGTGGAAAAGGAATTGAAATCCCAAGAAGACAGCGGAATGAGTACGTTAGGCTATGGAATTGCTACGGCTAACAGTATGAAAAAAGCATATGATGCAGTACATACAGTTAATGCAGAAGTTTACAGAACCGTTGATAATATTTATAAGGGAACTTCCAAGGCATCTGAAGCAGCTAACGCAAAAGATATAAACGCAGCAGCACATGTTATGCCTAAAAAAGGTGGGATTATTAAAAGAGCCGCAAGCTATGGAGTGAATTATGTGATAGACTCTGCGGCAAACTCGGAAGATGATGCCACCCGAGTAATGGGTAAAACTGCAAAAACAATGCGGTATGTTCGCCGAATAAGGCAAAAGGAAAAGACAAAAGCATATGACGTAAAGCACTCCAATCCGGCACCAAAGGCCGCAGGGATTTCTGTGAAGAAAACGGGAAAACAAGGGCAACAAAGCGTTGTTGAACCCCAAATACAAAAAACAAAAGCGACTCCAAAGCAAAGGATTAATAATTATGCAAAGAAGTGGCATGGGAGCGCAAGGGGGAAGGTTGTAAAGGCTGTGCAAAAAGCCGGCAACAGCGTGTCGGCGGCGCTGGTAAAAGCTGTAATAAGTGCCGGGCCTGAAATAATAATCCCACTTGTATTGATTGTGGTAACACTGGTATTGGTGTTCATGATTATTTCCACTGGGGGAAGTATTGTGACGGTGATATTTTCACCGTTCGTATTTGATGATTCCGGTAAGCAAGTTGACGAATCTGCATTTCTGCAGGCAGAAATTACGACCAAACGCTCCGATTTAATGGAAAGTGTTAAAAATGCTTACGATGACAATTTGGTAGAGAATGGCGGCGAGTATCATTATGTCAGATTTTTTAACAGCATTACGGAAATGGAAGTAATTTTAAATGATACAAATATTGACACAAGCTTATATACCGTGTTGGAATATCAGCAATTCATCCAGCCCATTTTCCATACGATCATGCTGTCAAAATATGAATTGAAAGCCAGCAAGAGCAAAATGAAGAGTCTTTTGAAGGAAATATGGGATAATGTATCAACGGTAAAAACAGAGCCGCTTCCAATGGAATACTGCAACATGAAAAAAACAGATAATCCAGATGGAACGTATACTATTACGCCGGTTGAGGATAAGGATGATCTGGTTCATGCGGATGAGGCAAATTGCCCGAACATGAGTGCTGTACAATATCATGAGGACGATGTATCGAAACCATTATGCAGTTGCGATTCCTTTTATTATGAATGCGACGGACATGAGGGGGATTGTACCCATGATCCAAATTGTGATGATTGTGCCGGCGGTTGTACCCATAAATGTGGCGATGATTGTAAAGATGGCTGTACCCATGAATGCGATGATGATTGTGAAGAATATTGTGGACATAAGCACAAGGAATGGAAAAGTGCAAGCAATCCGGGATGTCATTTCACTGATTACCATGGCACCATGAGTACCGATTGCGGAAATTCAACAAAACATTTATTATGCAAAGGATATCGAGTCTGTTATGGCCATAAAATTCTTTCTTTGACTGTTGAGTTAAAGGATTTTGATGAGCTGCTGCAGCTGTATTATTTAGATGAAATTGCAGCATTGGAAGCCAAGGACGTCCTCACTGCGGACGAACAAAAAAAATTGCGAGAATTAAATGAATATTATCAACTTTGCACCGAATACATAGTTGTACTTGTTAAGGAATTTGGGCTTGCAAGTGGGGAGCTGGTAACGCTTGACGGGGTAGAGCTTACCCCTCTAACCGCTTATGCGTGTCGTTTTATCGGCAAGCCTTATATATGGGGTGGAACAGATCCGGAAAAAGGAGCAGATTGTTCTGGCTTTGTGCGCTATGTATATGCCCATTTTGGCACTGCTTTACCAAGGGTATCAGCAGATCAAGTGACTGTGGGCAGGCCGGTGGACAGCATAGCAGATGCGCAAGCCGGTGATTTGATTTTCTGGAGCAATGATGGCACGGATAGCGGTGTGTATCACGTTGCTATATATTTAGGGAATAACAAAATAGTCCATGCTAGTAATAGTAAACCATATCCAAATGGGGGTATTAAAATAAGTCATTTGTATGGTATAATATATAAAATAAAACGCCCATAAAGGAGAATGGTAAAATGATGAGATCAAACAAAACAAGGATTACAAGTTGGATGACGGTGTTAGTAGCTATTTTTATTCTTTTTTGGTTGTGGGGATCTGGCATTGCCCATGCTGCAGAACCCAGCCAAGAGATGCAGCGGTATACCACAGTGCATATCACGGCAGAAGTGCCGGAGGGGTATGACAAGGAAATTATTTTATATTTCGATACTGAGCCCGTTGTTTTAACCAAAATGGAAGAATATAAAAGAACAATAATGATGTTTGAAGGGGAGTATCAAATGTCGGCTCAAAGAAAAAATTCCACGGATTTTCTTTGTGAAATTGATGACACCTGTACAGTTTCCGGAGATGAAATGGAGTTTAGATTTACCGTACTATCAACGCCGCAGGAAGTAACGGAACAGGAAGCCCAGACTATTTTGGAAAACAATGCAGACCCCATCAGTGCGGATATACCGGGCATCGAAAGTGGCAAGGCGGTTTTACAAGAGTTTCTGGAGGCAACGGACTACATAAAAGGAAATGATTATTTTATAAAATACCATTCCTTCAAGAATGAAGTAACGGGCAAGAAACGGTGGCTGGAATTTAGGACGGAAGGAGAGTGGAACAATGCAGATGGTTATGATGTCATGATTTATGAAGATATATTCTATGATCTCTATTACAGTCTGATGAATAATAATTTTTCCAGCGAAGAAGAATTTGTGGAGGATGCAACTGACATACCAATCAGAAACGTCGAAGGTGGGGAAGATTATATTGCAGCGCTGGAAAAGGTAAGCCGCTGGCAGTACAGGTATTATGAAGCTACAGGGACTCTTTATAATTTCTTTGCAGAGGAAGGCGAGGAAAATGTGCATTTCAACCAAGAAGAAAAAAATGAAAATGGACTGACAAAAGAAGAATTAAAAGAGTTGGAATCGGCAAGAGAAGAGCTGCTTGAAGGAAAGGATGTAAAAGAGGTGCTGGGTGGAGAGTCTAAAGAAGTGCCTATTGTCAAATTCATGAAAGATCATTTGCTTGCTGTGATCCTGTTAATTATATCTGCGTGTGCGATTGCAGGAATCACCATATATATCAAGAGCAAGTCAAAGGGTGCTGATGAATGAAAGAAAGGAGATAGTTGGTTATGGAGGTAGCTGAAAAGCTGGAAAGAACAAGTGCGATTAGATAGGATTCTGGAACCGAGGCGCAAAATTGATGAAAAGATAAATAAATGTAAGTGAGAAGTACAAAGGATTAATGCTCTTTTATATTCCTGTAACAGCATAGCTCAAAAAGTGCTTAATGCAAGGTACTTAGAAGGGACTATTACAAAGCAGAAGGGAATTGGATATTTTGTAAAGCCTTTTGTGCAAAAACAACTATTAGAGAAATATATAGCAGAGTGGAGAAATCGTTTTATCCAAGATATCAACGAAATCAAGCTGCTCAATGTAAGCTGCAAGAGTAGGGAAGGAATATTTGAAGAATAAGGGAGAAACTATGGGCTATATATTATGTACTGCAGATAAAACGAGTGTGGCAGGTGATATTGCTAAAGTCATTGGGGCAACAAAAAAGTGTAATAGATATAATGAGGGAAATGGCTACTGGGACACTTGGGTGGCAGGACATCTGGTAGGGCTGGCAGAACCAGAGGCATATGGTTATATGAACCTAAAAGATATGTGGGACAGAGAAAATCAGCAGAACAGGTAACCGGCTTTGAAAAAACTGCCGCTCATACCAGATGATTTAAGGTGATAGTGCTGGAAAGCACTAACGAGCAGTATGCAATCATGAAGAATTTCATGAATGATTCGGAATGCGACAGCATCATAGGCTGCAGTAATGCCGCTCATCAAAGGAGAATACTGCAAAAAGAAATTGGATTGGATCATGGGTATGTCAATGCCCAGAGGGGCAAGTATCACTTGCGAATAATTACATTAACAAGATATTGGCATAATCAATGCCCGGGTATGCTTGTAAAGCAGAGTTGGCCAATACCATAAATCTGGATAAACGGTTAGTGGATGACGGCAAAGTCACTGACCATCATGCTATTATTGCGGCTGACATAATAGGCGGCTATGACTTGTTACAGTTATCCGAAATGGATAATAATGTACTGGATATTATTATCACCAGAATACTTGTTGCAGTGTCGGACCAATACAAAGAAATAACGCTGAAAATAAAATTTTCCAACGGGATGATCTTTGGCGCCCGCGGAAATATCCCGGTGTCTTATAGATGGAAGGAAATTCAAAGTAAATTGGCAGGAGCAGAAAATGAGGAAGAATCCGGAAAAGAAGAACAGATTTTTCCAGAACTACAAGTAGGGAAAAGCATTGAGATGAATTGCATAACTTTAGTATCCCAAAAGACTGTGCCCCATGGCTGCACAACTTAAAAAGCTGGTGGCAGAAGAACCGCTGGAGGTCAAGTGTGTGCAAAACCAATACTCCTTATAAAGGCATTTTCTCTGTGGAGAAGAATGATGAGGGATATGCTGATCTGGTATTTAATATGCCTATAACGAGCCTCAGATAACATTAAAAATGACAAAAAAGTAACTGTTGCAGAAAGTAATGAGATTAAGGTACTATATAACTAATGGCATTACTACGGTTAGGAAAGGAAATGGTGACAGTTACATGAAAACACATAGCAAACCTGAACATATACCGGAGGGGTATTTTTATAAGCATCCTAGCACTATATGGGAGCAAATTAAAGAAGAAATTTTAGCCGCAATCATATGTGGCGATTTACAACAGGGGGATAAAGCACCTTCTTTAACCGAAGTAACAATAAATTTTAATTGCAGCAGAAGCACAGCACAAAAAGTGTTAGAAAGTCTCTGTGAGGCAAAAATATTATATATTGTGCCAGGAAGGGGTCTATTTGTGAATAAAGCGAAAGAGGTTATAGAGCAGGCGACAACTGAATACAAAGAGAGCATGGAATATCTATTGCAAAGATATATTGCAATGGGGAAGCGCATTAAAATGACAGACGAGCAAATTCTGAATGAATTTAAACGGTATTTGAATGAAGAGCAAGATTGATTTTTATTTCTACAAGTTACTCACGGTGAGGAAAGGAAAACGGAACAAGGGAGATGGCAGAACAAAAAATCGAACATATATTCTGGGGGGGGGTACAATTTTAAACAGCATTTAACCATCTGGGAG
>JAIDDH010000150.1 GCA_029055435.1 Acetatifactor sp. | reverse complement strand
TCTATAGACTAAGCGTTAGAAGGTGATGAGGGATGAGCGAGATTATTAAAGTGGGAATGGCAGATTTGAAAACCTGTGTAAGTCCTGATGGATTGACGACCCTGGGGCTTGGTTCCTGTATAGGAATTGCCATTCGTGATCCGATAACAAAAATAGGCGGCCTTGCACATATTATGCTTCCGGACAGTACGGCTATCAGAAATGCCGGGCAGAATGTTGCCAAATTTGCGGACACCGGTATTGTGGAACTGGTTCGCCAGATGGAGAGAATGGGAGCCGTCAGAGCGCGCATGACTGCTAAGATTGCAGGGGGCGCGACCATGTTCTCTTTTCAGGGCAAGACGTCTGATTTGGTGCAGGTAGGGCAGCGCAACGCGGAGGCTTCCATAAAAGCTCTGAGAGAGCTGAATATCCCGATTCTTGCTCAGGATACGGGTAAGAATTATGGCCGCACAGTTATTTTTTACCCGGAGACTGGAGACTATATTATTCGGGCGGTGGGCAAAGCGGAGAGCGTTATTTAGCCTGAAATACGTTATACTGTTGATACGAGCGCCTGTTGGAGCAGGCAGATGGGAAGAAACATGAACAGAAATAATTTTCCTTTGGTGTTAATGCTTGTGGCAGGAGCTGTGACCTGTGTCATCAATTTGATTCGGCAATATCCAATGCCGGGGCAGCTTGTGGTACTTTTCATTGTACTTGTGGTGTTTTATCTCCTGGGTTGTGTGATAAAGTGGACGCTGGATTTTTTTGACGCACAAAACGAAAAGAAAGCCTCCGAAGAAGGAGAGGTCATTGAGAAGGAATCTGAGCAGAGTGAGCAGGAAGTGAAGGACAGCAAGTCGGAGTAGGAGAATTAGGCCTGACGGGAGATGAAGGAGGTGACGGTTCCAATGGACGAAGCGGGAAAGAAGAAGCTGCTGGAAGAGTATGCCAAGACGAAAAATGCTGATTTGCGCGAAAAAATCATATTGGAATATGCACCTCTGGTAAAGGTTGTGGCCGGGCGCCTGAGTATGTATCTGGGCTATAATGTAGAGTATGAGGATTTGGTGAGCTACGGCATATTTGGGTTGATTGACGCCATCGACAAATTCGATTGCATGAAGGAAGTAAAATTCGAGACCTATGCCAGTCTGAGAATACGCGGCTCGATTCTGGATCAGATTCGTAAAATGGACTGGATTCCCCGCACCATCCGGCAGAAGCAGAAAAAAATTGACACTGTCATCAGAGAAATCGAGCAGGAGACCGGCCGCATAGCCGGGGACGAGGAGATTGCAAAGGCGCTGGGCATCACGGATGACGAGTACCTGGATTGGCAATCGCAGATGAAAATTACGGGACTTGTCTCGTTAAATGAATATATGGAACAGGGAAGCGATGTCTCCCAGGACTACAGTCGGCAGACCAGAACGCATTTTGAGAGTCCGGAGGAGAAGGTGGAGAAAGAAGAGTTAGCCAAAGTGTTGGGCGAGGCTCTGGAGCTTCTCACAGAAAAGGAACAAAAAGTTATTACGCTATACTACTACGAGGAGCTGACGCTGAAGGAGATCAGCAATATTTTGGAGGTGTCCGAGTCCAGAATCTCTCAGCTCCATACCAGAGCATTACAGAAAATGAAAACAAAGATGGGAAATTATATGGGAATCCTGACAAACTGATGATCGATAGGGGACGGCGGGATTCACGGGAGGAGGTCAGCTATGAAAAATGGATATTTTCAACTGGTAAGTCTTCCAAGCGGAGGTTATGGAATAAAGTTCTTCCCACCGGAAGGGGAAGGTGAGCCGGTCAGGATCGGAGAGGCGGCAGAGTGGCTTGACAAACATGGAATTACTTATGAACTGCCGGTTTTAAAGCAGTTTTCGGAATCCGGAAAGGAAATCGTATGCTTTCTGGGAACGAGCGAATGCCCGGCAATCAATGAGAGTTATCATATTGATATCAGCGAAGATAAAATGCTTGCAACAGTTCGCTTTTATCCGCCGTCGGAGACCGGCAGCCGTATACCTTTCAACGAGTTCCTGGTAGACCTGCGCTATCAGAATATTATCTCCGGTATCCATATGGCGGAGATGCAGGACCATTTTCAGTCTGAGGGCATGTACTGCACGGATATTCTGGTGGCCAAGGGCAAAGAGCCGAGACAGGGCAAGGATGCGGAGATAGAATATTTCTTTAACACTGATTTGCGCATACGTCCCACACAGCGCGAGGACGGCAGTGTGGATTTCTTTAATCTCAATGTCATCAATCACTGCCACAAGGGGGAGTTGCTCGCCAAGATCATCCCGGAGGATGAGGGTGAATACGGAACCAATGTCATGGGCGGAAAAATCAAGCCCAAGGAGGTTAAGCGCAAGGTTCTGAAGTTCGGAAAACATATCGATTTGTCCGAGGATAAATTATCCATCACTTCGCAGGTGGACGGCCATGTGATGCTGGTGGACGATCAGGTCTTTGTGTCGGATGTCTACACGGTGGAGAATGTGGATATTTCCACGGGAAATATTGATTTCAACGGCAGTGTGCAGATTAATGGAAATGTGTCCACCAACTATATGGTGAGAGCCAACGGAAATGTGATCATCAACGGTGTGGTGGAAGGCGCTCATATTTATGCCACAGGCAATATTATTATCGCCAGAGGAATGAACGGCATGTCAAAGGGAACACTTCATGCAGGGGGCAATATTGTCGCCAAGTTCATGGAGAGTGCGGAGATTGTGGCGGAGAATGGTTATGTTGATACAGGAGCCATTCTGCACTGTAGCGTGACGGCAGGAGATGAAGTCATAGTACACGGCAAGAGAGGATTTGTGGCCGGAGGGCATGTGAAGGCGGGCAATAAGATCTCCGTGAAAAACCTTGGGGCGGAAATGTGTGCTCCCACGGTTGTGGAGGTGGGAGTGAATCCCCAGCTGAAGGCGGATTATCTCAATCTCCAGAGAGAGGTAGCTGATCTGATGAAGTCGATTAAAAACGCTCAGCCGATTCTCTCCAGTTTTGCGGAGAAGCATGCGCAGGGGGTAAAGTTTACACCGGAACAGCTCAAATATTTTAAAGTGGCAATGAATGCCATTGAGGCCGACAAGGTGCGTCTGGCAAAGAAGAATCAGGAGATGCTGAGTTTACAGCAGTTGGTTGACTCCAAGAGAAGAGCTGTGGTGGAGGTCACGGGAGAGGTATTTCCCGGAACGACCATTATCATCGGGGATGTCTCGATGGTGGTGAAGAGCAGTTATAAATATTGCCGTTTTGAGCGTGTTCAGGGCGAAGTGAAGATGGGGCCGCTTTAGGAGGAATGAACTATGGCGTTTGGGACAATTGAGTTTACAACCATCAGCAGAGCGCAGGATTATACCACAATTAAGCAAAATGAGGATAATAAAGGACTGGTGGAGCAGACTAATCTGGGACAGCAGGCTCAGCGCACTGAAGAGCATCGGGCGAAGAGCGTAGTCAGCGGCGATCAGACCGAGTGGAAGAATAAAAAGCATGACGCCCGGGAAAAAAGCAGCAACGAGTATTCCGGGGATGGCGGCAGACAGCGGAAGAAGGAAGAACAGACTGACCGCGTGGTGGTGAAAGGGCGCGGCAGCTTTGATATGAAAATCTGAGGAGTATAAACATGGGCGCTTTGGAGATATTCCTGCTCTTGGCAGGCGGTATCCTTGCCGTACTCAGTTTTGTAATGCCTGCGGCGAAGGAAGATCTGCCGCGGGAGACGAAGAAACTGGCACAGGATGAGATTAAAATTCTGGTTGGACAGGAAATGAACAACATCAGACAGCATGTGGATGATGTGGTGGGTGAGTCTATAGAATATGCGGTGGAGAAGACGGAGCGTTCTCTGGAGCGGCTGACCAATGAAAAGATCATGGCAGTCAACGAGTATTCCGACACGGTTTTGACAGAGATTCACAAAGATCACGAGGAAGCCATGTTTTTGTACGATATGCTCAATGATAAGCATACCAGTGTGAAGAACATGCTGACTGAGATTAATAAAACCGTGCAGGAGGCTGAGGGGGTAAAGCAAGGGACGGAGGCTGCAGCCGGTTCTTTTCAGAAGATGAGAGCAGAGGCGGAACAGGAAATCCGTATTGGACAAAAACGCCTTGCTCAGACAACTATAGCGCTGAAAACGGCTTTGGAAAAGGCTATTACGGAAAAGGCGGCCACAGAGAAGGCTGCCATAGAAGCGGCTATTACGGAAAAAGCGGCTACAGAGAGCTCGGCGCAGCAGCCGCGCACTAGGAGGTAGGCGGGGCTAGTGAGCGGGTCAAGGGATAGGGGAGGGGCG
>JAIDDH010000015.1 GCA_029055435.1 Acetatifactor sp. | reverse complement strand
CTTCTATCCAAGTCAAATGTATGGCTTTTTTATGCCAAGAAGCATTGCCTAAAATGATGCAGTACTTTTTACCATTAGGACACGCCTGGTTTTTATGAACTCTCTGATGCTTTGTATCACTAACTCATAATTGAACCATCCTGGTCTAGTTATTGTTAATTCACCAGTTTCAAGGATAACAAAGCCGCTATATGCTATATTGTTCTTACCCGATTTGGACATCACTTTAGGTTTGGCTCCTTTGGGGATCCATTTTCTTGTTATTGTCGTCTGGGCATGAAAATGCACTTCATCTTGAAACACAGGTATTAAGTTTTGGTCCTGATTGGCCTGAGTCAATGTTTTAAGACCAATCCTTGTTTCATCGTCTGGGTTTTCCAACAATGGATATGTCTACGGCCGTATTAATGAAAAAATCATATGATAATGTAAACTCTCATCATAATATTCTTTATCCATATAGCACCTCGCCCTCTGAATCTATATTCCAAAAATATGAATACCTCGATTTCTTTTTGACAAATTCAGCATACGGCAGACAGACAAAATTTACTACCGCAAAATTTTTCATTGTATGCCGCATGGAAATATCCGCAATTTTGTCATTATACTTTTTGCTTCCAGCCTGTCACACGCCGTAACGAGTGCAATATCAATATCTGAATCCTGTGTATAATCTCCGCGCGCACAGGAACCATATAAAACAACTTTTATCAGGCCTCTTTCCATTACTGTTTTTACCATTTCCGTAGCATCTTTTTTAACACATTCAATAATAGTGCTATTTAGTAAAATTTCATCCCTCTGCTCTCATCCCTAATACCATTGCGATAAACCAAAAACATGTTTTACAAATTCACATTATTTGTTCTTATATAAATTATATCTAAAATAATCAGCAAACTCAATTACTTTTTAATATGTTTTTGATCAGTCAAACAATATCTCCTCCACCGTCACAAAGGTATACCCCTCTTCCAACAGCTCATCCACCGTCTGCAACGCCGCCGTCACGGACGTGTCATAATAGTCATGCATCAGGATGATGTCATTCTCCCCCACTTTGTTCACGATTTTCTCCGTGATGCGGGATGCGTTTCTGGAACTCCAGTCCAGCGGATCCACAGTCCACAGAACAGGAAACATATTGAGCTCCGATTCAAAGCTCTTATCCCAGGAGCCATAGGGCGGGCGCACATATTCCACTTCCTCCCCGGTAATCTCCTTCAACACTTCATTGGTGGCGATCAGTTCCTCTTTAAATTTCTCCCGATTGCTCTTAGTCAACTGTATATGGCTGTAGGTGTGATTCCCGATAAGATGCCCTTCCTCCTGCATTCTCTTGATGACATCCGGATGAAGCTTCGCGTGCTCTCCAGTGACAAAGAAGGTTGCCACCACGCCGCGCTCTTTCAGCCCGTCCAGAAGCTGCTCCGTGTAGTAGGGGTGGGGGCCGTCGTCGAAGGTCAGCGCAATCTTTCTGCGTTCGTCCTCCCCCTGTTCTGCCACGGCATTTGTATATTCCGAGGGCTTGTTTATTCCCGCAAAAAACAGCGATAATCCCACCAAAATATCCAAAATCAGAAGGATTATCGCCGCTTTTCTGCTCATAACACCGCACCGCTGCACGTTCTTTTCAATGAGAATATATGCCGATACCTGCATCAAATAGACCCGCATCAGGGAAATAGACCTGTATACGATTCTATCCCATCAATAAGCGCAGCTTTAAATCTTAAACAGAGCAACTTCGGATTTTAATTCACCCATATTCTCACCCAGCACCTCCGCCGTGCGGTTGAGATTCTCCACATTCTCCAGCAGCTTGTCAGCCACCTCGTTCACCGCCTCCGCATTGTCGGCGGTCTCCTCGATGATGTCTGTGATATTTTTCACAGCCATCATGGCATCTTCCCGCTCTCTGTCGGCATTCTCAATACCAGCCACAATCTCTCTCAGGCCTGCCACCAGATCAGTCATTCGCTGCTGCATGGTGCGGAACACCTTCACCACTTCCGCCACAGCCTCGGTCTGCAGCGCCACCATGGACTGTGCATCATTGGCGCTCTGCACACTCTTAATCGTCTGGGCACTGATATGCTCCACATTATTGCGGATTTCGCCGGCCGCTTTGGCGGAATCATCTGCCAGATGACGGATTTCCTCCGCCACCACTGCAAAGCCTCTGCCGGCTTCCCCGGCTCTCGCCGCCTCGATGGAGGCATTTAAGGACAGAAGATTGGTCTGTGTGGAAATGTCCGTAATCGTCGCCACAAAGGTGTTGATGATCTCCGACTCATCCTGCAGGGAGGCGATACTCTCCCCCACCTTGGCGGTAATCACCGTGGTCTCCTGCGCCCTGTCTCCCAGCGTCTGAATAATATCCATGCCGCGGTTGATCATCTCTTCCGTCTCGTTTACAAGCTGTTCCACTCTCTCCACGACACGTCCCACACCCTGAATCTCATCGGACAGCACCGTGGTCTTATCCACACATTCCTGCGCATGGCGGGACTGTCTGGCCATACCCTGATTGATCTCCTGAATAGCCTGAGTGATATCTCTGGAATAATCGCTGATGACCCCGGACACCTGTTCCACCTCCTGAGAGGAAAGCTCCAACTGCCCTGTAGCACCGCTCACCTTGTTGACCAGATTCTTGGTATTGGCAATCATATTGGTGGCAGAGCCCGCGAGTCCCCGGAATTCATCCCGGCTGCTGGCCTTTACCAAAACGGTCAGGTCTCCCTTTGCCACCTCGCCCAATTTATGTGCGATATGCTTCATATTCTTCTGGATGCCCATGACAATCACCACACCCACTACCAGTACAATCAGGCCTGCCAGCACGATAATCAGAATTGTCAGCCGTTTAATTTCCTCCGCCTGTCCGGTGATTACCCTGCGGGGCACCAGCGCACAGAGTGTGACGCCCGTCTTTTGACTCTTACTGTAAAGGAAGAGATACTTTGAGCCATTATAATTCACATCCCGATAACCGCTTGGCTCATCACCCGCTGTAGGCATAAAATCCTGACCGGAGAAAACCGCGCCGTCTGACGCAATGTCCGCTCCGTTCTCCTCCGTATTCTCGCAGACCACCTCTCTGCCGCCCTCTGTCACAAAGCCAACGATGCTGCCGTCTCCCAGATCAAGTCCTTCCAAAAACTCCTGAATAGCGCTCTGCTTCATATCGATGACAATACAGCAGGTATTTGCCTGATTCATAATCTGATAAGCCATAATATAATTGTCCTGACGCATGGACAGATGCTTATCCAACGCATCATGTCTGTCGGTCCAGCGGTTCAGATTCTGATCCTCGCCCGAAGCCTCCTCAAGATAATCCTCCAAAATACCATCCTCAGAAGATATCTGAGTAGACAGCATGTTCACTCCCCGGGGCGTCACAATATGTATCTGACTGATAAAAGGATTGGAGACCTGCGCCGAAAGCATATTGCTTCTTATGGTATTATAGACGGATGTCTGCTCGTCACCGCTGTTTTTCATCAGTCCCATGCTGTACTTATTCAAATTAGAGTCCAGAAGATACTTCATACTCTCCGACTCGATAAAGCTGCAGCTCATCTCCACATATTCCACAGCCATGTTTAAGGTCTGGATCGTAGAATCCCGGAAATTTTCCTCCATGCCGTTCTCCGCCTTGATATAGGCTGTCAGTCCTATGATAACCATAAAGAGAATCGGCACCAGAAAGCAGACTGTAATTTTATTGCGGATGCTGAAAAAGCCTCCTTCCGACTTTCCTACCGGTTTTTCCGTGGTTTGTGTGTCTTTCTTCTGCGTGTTGTCCATATGGAATCTCCTCTCCACCTTTTTCTTTCTATATTTTTATTCCAAATTCATATTCTCGATATATAACTCCTGAAAATCTGGGTGTTCCGCCAGATTTAAAATCTCCGTTCCCGAAATTCCCAAAAGCTCCGTCAACTCCCTCATACATTTCTGCGCGGCCTCAAAGGTCTCCTGCACCCAGAGCAGGCGTCCCAGCCTCAGGGCTCCCGCCAACGCGGTGTTGCCGCCGGCAACAGTCTTTGACACAAGCTCCCCGGGCAGCAGCCCTATCTCTGCAGCGTCCTCCGGATTCAGATAATAGCCAAAGCCTCCCGCCAGAACTACTCTGGAGATTGCCTGCCAGTCCTCTCCCAGCCCGTATTCCCGCATCAGGATCCGGATGCCCGCCCCGATTGCCCCTTTGGCCAGCTGGATGGCACGGATAGCCTCCTGTGTCACACACACGCTCTCAATTAAAATCCCGTTCTCAAAATAGGGGTCTGCGAGCAGCCCTGTCGCATCTACAATGTTCTCACGCCTGAGTCTCGCCAACAAATGCACCATATCCGCCCCCCAGACGCCGCGGTTTACACCACCCTCGAAAGCAGGCCCCGCCGCCGTGGAACAGGCAATTCGCCGATCCCGGTTGCCCAGCACCATCTCTCCGTTGGTTCCCAGATCGATGAGCAGGGTCAGCTCCTGCTTCTCCGCCATTTCACAGGCGTACATGCCCGCCGCCATATCTCCGCCCACAAAAGCGGAAAGTCCGGGGAATATCACACAGGGTACACCGCCGATTTCCGTCTCTGCCGCCTCCAGATGCCCGGCCACAAAGGGCGCTCTTCCCAACTCGGCGGGATCATATCCCAGAAGCAGATAAACCATGGTAGTATTCCCCGCCAACACCATGCGCATGGTCTCTCCCGGCCCAAGATGAGCCCGAAAAGCCTGCAGGCCTGTCTCCAGCTTCTCCGTCACCTCCCGGCGCATGGCCTCCGCAACGGATATATCCTGAGCCGCTCTGATGCGTGAGAGCACATCCGCGCCGAACCGCACCTGAGGATTCACACAGGCAAAGTCCGTCGCCACACTACCCTCCCAATCATAAAGCTGCATGGCAATGGTGGTGGTTCCTACATCCACCGTAACCAGCCTCTCCCACCCTGTGCGCGGAATCGGCTGCTTTTTATTCCACAGCCCATGCGAAGATACCACCGAGTACATTCCCGCGCATCTTCCACAGCCTGTGCAGACCTGACATTTCGTCCCCCTGAAGGGCTGTTCAGACAAACTGATTTCTCTCTGCATCATAATGATAATCGAGCGCCGCAAGCTTCTCTGTAAGCTCCCGCCTGTCAGCGTCCAAATCCTCACACAGCGCATCCAGACTGTCGTAAAAATCCCGCAGCTTCAGATTCACAAAGCTGAGCAGTATCATCGGATCTTCAGGTAGCATCTGCCTCTCCTTCTCTCCTGTTATTCGCGGACCGATTTATCATAATCGATTCAGCGCCATATCTATTTATAGTTCATTTACATTGTAACGGATTTTCATGCAAAAAACCACCCCTAACCTTACTGTTCTCAAAATTTTCATTTGCGCCGCTTTTTCAAATGCGCTAGAATTATATTAGGATAAGGAGAGAAACTCATGCTAAAATACCTGAAAAAATACCGATATTTCTGCGTGCTTGCCCCACTTTTCATGGTGGGGGAGATCGCCATGGATCTGATTCAGCCCAGCATGATGGCCACTATCGTGGATCAGGGCGTGCTCAAACAAAATATGGATCTTGTGTTTCACGAGGGAATCCGCATGATTCTGCTGGTACTCTTCGGCGGTCTGTGCGGCATCCTGTGCGGCGTCTTCGCCAATCTGGCCTCCCAACAGTTCGCAAACGATCTGCGCAAGGATTTGTTTGCCCGGATCATGAATCTGTCCTTTGAACAGACGGACCGCTTTTCCACCGGCTCCCTGATTACCCGTCTGGCCAGTGATGTGACACAGCTTCAACAGATGGTCACTCTGTCCATGCGAGGTGTGGTGCGCAGCTCCATCATGTTTGCGGGTGGAATCTTCATGCTCTATCGGCAGTCCCCGCGCTTTGCCCTGACGGCGGCCTGCGGCCTGCCCCCGATTCTGTTTCTGGTGGTGTTTTTTCTTAAGAAAGCCTCTCCCATGTTCGTGATCGTGCAGGAAAAACTGGACGGCGTAAACAATTGCCTGCAGGAGACCACCGTGGGAGCGCGGGTGGTGAAGGCCTACGTCCGGGAAGATCATGAACTGCAGCGCTTCGACCGGGCAAACGATGCTCTCTGCAATATCAATCTCAAAGTGCAGTCCCTGCTGGCCTTTATGACGCCCTGCATGAATATCATCCTGAACCTCTGCGTGGTAGCCATCCTCTATGTGGGCGGCTTTACCATGCGCACCGGCGGCGATATCACCTCGGGCCGTATCATGGCGGCCATCACCTATATGTCCATGATTCTCCACAGTGTTACTTTTATGGCCAATATCTTCCAGACCTTTACCAAAGCCCAGGCATCTGCGGGCCGCATCAACGAAGTATTGTACTGCGAAGAGGCGCAGGCCTCCGGTCACGTCACCGAGACGCAAACAACAGGCGAGCTGGAATTCCGGCATGTGTCCTTCTCCTACCCGGGCAACAGTCAAAATATTCTGGAGGATATCAATCTCACCGTACATAAAGGCGAGACTCTGGGCATCATCGGCGCCACCGGAAGCGGCAAATCCACACTGGTAAATCTGATTCCCCGCTTTTACGACGTCACCGGAGGACAGGTTCTGGTGGATGGCGTGGATGTAAAAGAACACCCTGTGCAAGCCCTCCGGGAGCGCGTCGCCATCGTCATGCAGAAGGCAGAGCTCTACTCCCGCCCCATCGAAGCCAATATCCGCTGGGGCAAAAAGGACGCTTCCCTGCAGGAAATCAAACGCGCCGCGGAAATTGCCCAGGCCGACGATTTCATCTGCCGCACACCAGAGGGCTATCAGACCATGGTCACCGAGGCCGGCCACTCCCTCTCGGGAGGCCAGAAACAGCGTATTTCTATTAGCCGCGCCATCCTCAAAGATGCGGAAATCCTTATTTTTGACGACGCCACCAATGCCCTGGATCTGCAGACAGAGAGCCGTCTCTATCAGGCCCTGAAAGCGGAATGTCCCCACGCCACCAAGGTGATCGTGGCACAGCGCATCGCCTCCATCAAAAACGCCGACCGCATCGCGGTGCTGGACGGCGGACGCATCGCGGCCTGCGGCACCCATGAGGAATTGCTGAAAACCTCGGCCATTTACCGGGACATCTACGACTCACAGTTAAAAGACAGTTAAAAAAGGAGCATATTCATGTCTGAAAATATACAGCAACCCAAATCCGGCCAACAGAATATCACAGCCACGCCCTCCGTCAATTTCGGCGGCAGGAGGCGCGGCCCCGGCAGCATGGGACAAGTGGTGGAAAAGCCCAAGGACGCCTCCCGCACTCTGCTGCGGCTGGCACAATATCTGGGCGGCGAAAAACTGCTTTTGCTGATACTTCTGGCCTCCGTGATCATGATAACAGTCACCTCCCTTGCCGCTCCAGCCCTGCAGGGGCGGGGCATCGACAATATCCTCAAAAAGCAGTGGGATCGCCTGCCGCCTCTATTTGCCGTGCTTCTTGCCGTATATTTTGCAAACGCTCTCTTCACGCTGTGCCAGACCTATGTGTCCGCACACCTGAGCCAACGCATTGTGCGCAGAATGCGCCACGATCTGTTCGACAAGATTGCAAGACTTCCCATCCCCTATCTGGACACGCACGCAAGCGGCGATATCATGAGCCGTATGACAAATGATGTGGAGAACATTTCCACCTCCATTTCCCAGAGCCTGGGCTCCCTCTTTTCCGGCATACTAACCATTCTCGGCACAGTGGCGCTTATGTTCTGGTACTGCTGGCAGCTCACTCTGATCACTATGGTGACGGTTATCATCACCGTGTTTGTCACCAAAAAAATGTCCGCCCTCATGCGCAAGGTCTATCGCAGGCGTTCTCAGGTGCTGGGCCAGCTAAACGGACATTCCGAGGAGATGATCCGCGGTTATCAGTCCATCGTCGCCTACAACAAGCAGTCGGATGTCATCGAGGAGTTCAACAAAACCTCGGACGAGCTCACCAAAGTCAGCATTCGGGCTGAGATTCTGGGCGGCTCCATGGGCCCCCTCATGAACTGTATCTCCAATGTGGGATTTGTCATTGTCTCAGCATTCGGCGGCTACTTTGCTCTGCTTGGCCTGATTACCGTGGGCACCATATCCGCCTTTATCATCTACGCCAAACAGTTTTCCCGCCCCATCAACGAGATTGCCCAGCTCTACGGCAGCCTGCAGACCGCTGTGGCCGGAGCGGAGCGCATTTTTGAATTGTTGGATCAGCCGAATGAGGACAACAGCGGCGAGCTTCCCATGGAAGATGTGAAGGGCGAGATTGTCTTTCGCAATGTAAACTTTTCTTATATACCGGGAAATCCTGTGCTCCAGGACTTCAACCTCACAGTAAAGCCCGGCCAGAAAATTGCGCTGGTGGGAGCCACCGGAAGCGGAAAAACCACTGTGGTGAATTTGTTAATGAGATTCTATTCCCCTGACTCGGGGGAGATTTTGATAGACGGGACAAATATCCGGGATATCAACCGGGATACCCTGCGCCGCAACACGGCCATCGTACTGCAGGACACCGTGCTCTTCACGGACACGGTGGAAAACAATATCAAATATGCCGACCCTGAGGCCTCAGCGGAAGCGGTGGAGCACGCTGCCCAGATGAGCAATTCGTCGTTCTTCATCCGCCGTCTGCCCAAAAAATATCAGACGCTGCTCATTCAGGCAGGAGCCCATCTCTCGCAGGGTCAGCGCCAGCTCCTCACCATCGCCCGGGCCGTGCTGGCCGACCCGAAGATTCTGATTCTGGACGAGGCTACCTCCTCCGTGGACACCCGAACCGAGAAAAATATTCAGGACGCCATGGTGCGGTTGATGAAAAACCGCACCAGCCTGATTATCGCCCACCGGCTCTCCACCATTCAAGATGCGGACAAAATCGTGGTAATGCATCAGGGACGGGTGACAGAGATCGGCAGCCACGAAGAGCTTCTCTCGAAAAAAGGAAGCTATTATGATCTGTATATGACACAGTTTGCGGGGGGACAGACTTAATCTCAGTCTGTCCTCGCCGTCAATTCCTCCCCTTCCACATCGATGAGAATGGTGTCCCCACTCTTCACCTGATCCGCCAAAATCAATTTCGCCGCCAGCGTCTCCACATGCTTCTGAATATATCGCTTTAACGGTCTCGCGCCGTACACGGGGTCATAAGCCTGCTCCACCACAAAATGCTCTGCCTCCGCCGTCAGCTCCAGCGCCACATCGCGGTCTGCCAGCCTGCGGTTCAGATCGGCCACGATCAATTTGATGATACCGCCGATATTCTCTTTGGTCAGTGGCTTGAACAGTATGGTCTCATCCAGACGGTTCAGGAATTCCGGTCTGAAATGCGCCCGCAGCTCCTGCATCACGGCATTTTCCGCCTCGGGCCGGATACTGCCATCGTCCCCTATTCCCTCCAACAGATACTGCGCTCCGATATTGGAGGTCATAATTAGAATCGTATTCTTGAAATCCACGGTCCGCCCCTGCGAGTCCGTGATACGTCCATCATCCAACACCTGTAAAAGCACATTGAACACATCGGGATGGGCCTTCTCAATCTCATCAAAGAGCACTACGCTGTACGGCTTTCTGCGCACGGCCTCGGTGAGCTGCCCCCCCTCCTCATAGCCCACATATCCGGGAGGCGCTCCGATGAGACGGGATACGGAATATTTCTCCATATACTCGCTCATATCGATGCGAACCATGTTATTTTCATCGTCAAACAAAGATGCCGCCAGAGATTTTGCAAGCTCCGTCTTGCCCACACCGGTAGGCCCCAGAAACAGGAAGGAACCGATGGGCTTTGCCGGGTCTTTGATACCGGCCTTGGAGCGGATGATAGCCTCTGTCACCTTGGTGACGCCCTCGTCCTGCCCCATCACCCGTCTGTGCAGCTCTTCGTCCAGATGCAGGGTCTTGTTGCGCTCGCTCTCCGTGAGCTTCGCCACAGGAATTCCCGTCCATCGGGAAATGATACGGGCAATCTCCTCGTCGGACACCTTCTCTCGAACCAGAGTGAGCTCCCCGCTGCCCACGCGATCTTCCTCCTGCTCCAATTGTTTCCTGAGCTCCGGCAGTCTCCCGTAAGAGAGCTCTGCCGCCCTCTCCAGGTCCCCCTCTCTCTGGGCAATCTGAATCTCGCTGTTCACACGGTCGATCTCCTCGCGCAGCTTACTGAGCTTATCCACGGAGGCCTTCTCGTTGTCCCACTGAGCCTTTCTGGCGGCAAAATCCTCTCTGCACTCCGCAAGCTCCTTCTGAAGCTGCGCCAGCCTCTCCTGACTCAGTTTATCATCCTCTTTTTTCAGGGCGGCCTCCTCGATCTCCATCTGCATGCATCTGCGCTGCAGTTCGTCCAGCTCTGTAGGCATGCTGTCCAATTCCGTCTTTATCAATGCACAGGCCTCGTCCACCAGATCGATGGCCTTGTCCGGCAGGAATCTGTCGGAGATATAGCGGTGAGACAGCACAGCCGCGCTCACCAGCGCGTTGTCCATAATCTTTACGCCGTGATAGACCTCATAGCGCTCCTTCAGTCCTCGTAGAATCGAAATCGTGTCCTCCACCGTGGGCTCATCCACCAGAACCGGTTGGAAACGCCGCTCCAGAGCGGGGTCTTTCTCGATATACTGGCGGTACTCATCCAGAGTGGTGGCTCCGATACAGTGGAGTTCTCCTCTCGCCAGCATGGGCTTCAGCATATTACCCGCGTCCAGTGCTCCGTCCGACTTCCCCGCTCCCACGATGGTGTGCAACTCGTCGATAAAGAGCAGTATCTGCCCGTCGCTGGCCTTGACATCCTCCAAGACGGCTTTCAGACGCTCCTCGAACTCGCCCCGGTACTTGGCTCCGGCCACAAGCGCTCCCATGTCCAGAGCAAATATCTTTTTGTCTTTCAATCCCTGGGGCACATCTCCCCGCACAATGCGCTGTGCCAGACCTTCCACCACGGCGGTCTTGCCCACGCCGGGCTCACCTATCAGCACGGGATTGTTCTTGGTCTTGCGGGAAAGAATCCGAATCACATTGCGTATCTCACTGTCTCTTCCGATCACGGGGTCCAGCTTTTGATTTCTGGCCTTCTCCACCAGGTCTGTGCCGTATTTTTCCAACGTGTCATAAGTAGCCTCGGGATTGTCGGTGGTAACCCTCTGATTGCCCCGCACAGTGGAAAGCGCCTGCAGGAATCGCTCTCTGGTGATGCCGTATTCCTTCCATATCTGTGCAATCTCCTTATTGGGCTCCCGCAGCATGGCCAGAAACAGATGCTCCACGGAGACATACTCGTCCCCCAACTGCTTTGCCTCGTTCTCCGCGCTGATCAGCACCCGATTCAGATACTGGCCTATATAAACCTGTCCGCCCTGGACCTTCACGCGACGCTTTAATGCCTGCTCCGCGCGGTCCACGAAATGCTCCTTGTCGATATCCATCTTCTCCACAAGCTTTAAGATCAGGCTGTCCTCTATGGTCAGAAGACTGTAGAGCAGATGCTCCTGTTCAATCTCCTGATTTCCATACTCATAGGCCAGCTTCTCGCACATATCCACGGCCTGCACAGACTTCTGAGTAAATTTCTGAATGTTCATGGTTCTTGCCCCCTTTGCCATCTGTTCTATTACTAATATAACACCAAAGCACGAAAAATCAATGAAAAATCAGTAAAATATAAAATAAAAAAATATAAAATTTTTATAACGGATATTTTTATAAAAACAATCAGGGCGGACACTTTTATTCATATAGCGTCCACCCTATTATAAAACAACTTACTCTTCGCTGGCAATATATTCCATTCTGCGAATTTAATCCGCCCTTCTGTTCGAGACAAACAGATAACCGTCATCGGTCTTTTGCAGTGTGACCACCCACTGGCCACCCTCGTATTCCTTCGTATATTCCAGCGTGAGTCTGTCGCCCGACTCCCGGATGCCGGAGGTGACGGTACACCAGTCAAAATTTGTGTCCCCGTGAACCAGATAATAGCTGTCGTATTCCTCCAGATAATAGAAATTCTCCAGCCCTTTCTTCTGCGTCTCCTCCAGACTCAGCCCCAATTTCTCCTGCAAAACGGCCTCCATCTCCTCCGCCGTGACCTTCATCACATCCAGGTAGATAGCTGCATCATCAAGTTCTGCCAGAATCGCCAACTCTTCCTCGCCTGCCTGCGACCAGTTGCCGCTCACACTATTATAAAAACCGTTATAAAATAGCTCAAACAGGTCGATCTCCTCCGGTGTGTCGTATTCGCTGCTAAGCAGCATATTGTTCATCTTATTTGCCTCACTGTTGAAAAACTCTGTGTTAAAACCGGCAATTTCTTCATCGGTAAGAGTTTTGGAAGCAGTGCCGCACCCGGAACATAATAAAAGTTCAAAAGCCAGAACAGTCGCAAGCGCAAGTGTACCCACTGTCTTTTTAATATTTGCCATCTCCATTGTCTTCATTCAAAACCGCCCCCTTTAATCCACAAAACTCAAATTCTCAAACACTTCATAATAATCCAGTCCCAGTTCCTGAATCTGAAATTCTTCCACCTTAAACCAGCCGCTGTCCCCGTCTGCCGCTTCCGCATAAATCCATGTGAAGGAAGCATCCGTTTTCACAAAGCGCAGCGTCTGTGGCTGCAACATATGGCTCTCTGCATTCATGTCAGGAGCGCTGTGTACCGGAAGCTGACGCAGCAGCGTGATGTCATTCAGCGCAGTGAAATCATAAGTATCCTGAGGAACCATCCTTATTGCCTGCTGTCCCTTTTCATTTGTCCCCATTCTCCACTGCACTTTCACCCAGTCGGTCTGGAGAACATCCTGTCTATCTGTTCCGCTTATCGCGCCATTCTCTATAGTACACTGCGTGATGTCATCGCAAAAGAATCCTGCACCCTGCAGTTCTCCCTGTTCATACCGGTACAGGAAGGTCATGGGATCACTGCTGGGACCGGTTCCATACAGTGCCAGGACAATCTCTTTTCCGTCCAGACTCACCGCCCAGATACTATTATAGATACATTCGTACCAGTCATAGACAGCGCTGTCTCCCACTTGCAGCACATAAGCGTCATAAGGCCACTCAGTATAGCCCTCCTCCGCCGGATTAGCGGACAAAGTCACCCTTTCCGTCCTGCCGTCGCCATCCCAATCCACATAGATGTAATTCTCAGACATCGTGCGATTGGAAAGTTCAACCAGCTGGCCCGGATGATTCAGCAGATAGTCTCTCACCTCCAATCCGTAGGCATTCCGCTCCTGTTCGTTCAAATCTGCCAACGCATTTCCCTTCCATGTGTTGCCGCTGCTCAGAGCGGTAGTTCCCGTATTGATTAACGGCAGACTACAATTCTGTCCCTCCTGCCCGTACAAGTGCAGGAAGCCGCCGTATACGCCTATCCATTGGAGAGGAAACACTTCTCGCATCTCTTCTGTGATGGGATAAGTCTCCTTGTCATACTCTCCCGTCTCCAGATTCAGTATACAGAGTACATCCTCCCAATAATCTAAATCTCCATCCTGATATAAGGTGCTGGCAGGAAAATACAGTTTCCCGTCGTCTGACGCTCCCCAAACCAGATCAGAGGGCACATAATGAGGATATACGCAGCGAAGACCGTTTCTGTCCAGTCGATAAATGCCATATAAGCTGGTCTGGACATAGCATTCCTCCCCGCTCTCTGCACCGTAGTTTGCCTGTCTCGTCTGATACACGGTTCTTGCCATACCGCTTGCCGCCGGAGCCCATATCCCCGTACTGCTCTCGATCAATTCCATGGGAATCTCCACTTCGGAGCCGTCGGCCGCAAAGATATAGGTGACAGTGGCTCTGCTGCCCTCGCCCAAAACATTCAGCTCCTGCAGCCAGGGAATCTCGAAGCCCTCAACAGTCATGGGTTCATTTCTGTATTCCGCCTTCCCTGCTCCGGCTCCCAGATGCAGCAGCTGTACCGCCGCGCTGACAGGGTCCGTATAATTCTTATAATACTCGTTATCCCCCGCCATCAGATGCTGCAGTACCCCTGTATAAAAATCCACTGAATAACCTGTTTTTTCATATCCGAAATCATAGGAACCCGCCGCTCCGTACAACTGTTCAAAAGCCGTCTTATCTTCTATGAGCGCAGTATTGCTCACCACATGTTCATCGCTTTCCGGCACGTCCTGAGGCTGTTCGGCCATATCGTGCTGCTCATCCTCGGGTATATTGCCTGCCGCCCCGCTCCGCGTGGTAAACAGAGCGATACCTGCTGCCGCCAGAATCACAATCCCGATCAAGAGACTCCATCTCTTGGCATTTTTATACGAGAGCACATTTTTTACGCGCTGCTTGACACTGTTTTCCCCAAAAGTCAGCGGTGTCACCGCAAGGCTCACCTTGCCTTCTGCAAAATTCAAGAGCGACTGAGAATACCGACGCTTGATGTCCACCCCCATCAGTTTGATTACCCGCTCGTCACAGGACATCTCCATATCCCGCTCCATCAAATAAAAAGCCAGCCATACAAAGGGATTGAACCAATAGAGCGCCGTCAATAAAAAGGCAAGGTTCTTTACCAGATAATCCTTTCTGCGGATGTGTACTTTCTCATGACAAATGATATAATCGCGCTCCGCATCCGCAAGGCTCTCCGGTATATAGATTCTGGGACGGAACAGTCCCAGCGTAAAGGGAGCCCCGATACCCTCACAGGCATAAATATTTTCCTGATTTCCCTGATATTGTCTCGCGCTCTTCAACAGTCGCTGAACCCGCATCAGCGCAAATCCATTGTAGCCCAGAATAATGATGACCCCGAAAGCCCAGACTGCGGGCAGCACCGTCATAATTCTCCGAAATTCAGGACTCACGAACCAGGAGTACATACCAAATCCGTCCCTGTCGGGAGCCGCCGCTTTGTCTTTCATACCCACGGGCTGTTGACCGGCAGGATACTTATAGGCGGCGGCATCGGCATTCGCTTTGCCTTGGCCCGCCATCACGCCTGCCGCATCAGACTGTTGCGGAACAAAATCTCCCGGCTCTCCGCCCATATCCGTCGGCGCTGTCACACCGCCTCTATTCTGCAGGGCCTGTTCCACCCATGCCTCACTCTCCGCCTGAGACGGCATGATGCTAAAGGAAGTCTCCAGCGCCACAGGACACAGGAGTCTGGCAAACACCAGAAGCCACAGGATATAGGAATACACCTTGGGCAGCTTCCTTATAGCCAGCCTCACCAGCAGTACAAAGAGCACTGCTGCTATGATTTGAATCTGTAACACAAGTAATTGAATCCCCATACCTATCACCCCTCATAATCGTCGATCAGCTTTTGTATCTCTTCGATCTGTTTCCTGCTCAATTTCTTTCTGCTCATAAACGCCGCCACAAACTGCGGCAGAGACCCCTCAAAGGTATCCTCCAGCACCTCTTCACTGCATCTGGCCATATACTCCTCCTTCTTAATTTGGGAGGTGACCATCGCGTCCTCATTTTTCAGAATTCCTTTCTGACAAAGTCTTCGAAGCACCGTATAGGTGGTGGATTTTTTCCAATTCAATTCCTTCTCACACAAAGTCACCAGTTCGCCGGAAGCAATCGGCTCCCTCTGCCAGATCAGCTCTACAAATCGGCTCTCTATCTCTGCAAGCTTAAAATCTCCCATCCCTTATCCCCTTTCACGCAGTTTCGGTTTACTCCATGTAAACTCCTTGAGTATAGTCTACACAAAGTAAACCAAATTGTCAACTACCTATTTCAGTTTTATCGCAAAAGGCTTCTCAACGAAAGCCATGCATACGAATCCGGGCCGATTGCTTCAGACTGTTCCAAAGAAATCTCAAGCCGGGAATCCTCCTCTCCATCCCCGTCACTGTCGAAATCTATCACAACATACCGATCAGCTACATAATATGCCGTACCGGCGCCTTCCTCAAATTGATATCCCGGCATTTCCCCTTCCTTCCACGCCAAAGCGCTCACAAATTCATCCGGCGTCATCTCCTCCGTAAGCCCTGACAACAACTCTCCCAGCCTGCCTTCCATACGGATGCACTGATTCCCCTCCAGCAGAACTGCCGCCCCAAGCTCCATATCATATTCTCCGCCAAATATAACCCAGAGCCCTGTCTCCGGAATCGCCCCAAGATAATAACAGGCATGAAGCAATTCTGCCTCCTGCCCCGTCTGCTGCTGATACTGCCCATATGTAATCTCTCTATAAGGCAGCAGTTCCTGTGCTATCATAATTTCAGGAGCAGCCAAACCGGTTTCATCCGGGACTTTTTCTGCACAACCGGCAAACAGCAATATTATAAGTAAACCCCAAAAGTATTTTTTCAAAATAATTTCCTCCAAATCAAATATTGAGCGAGGTGGGGCGGGTCTGACGCCGCTCTTCCTCGCTCTTCTCTTACCTGGCATTTACGCGATACCCGTCACCTCATAACCGGCCTCCTCAACGGCAGCCTTCAGCGTCTCATCCGTCACCTCCGCGGCAAGCTCCACCGACGCCGTCTTATCCTCCAGGCTCATAGTCACGCCGGCAACACCTTCGATACCCTCCAGCGCCTTCTGTACCCTGCCGGTACAATGACCGCACATCATGCCCTCCACTGTAATTACTTTCTTCATACTGCTCTCTCCTTTCTCTTCTTTTAAATTGTTTTCTTTTAAATTTTCTTCACTCAGATTTTCTCCTTCTGCTTCGCGTTTCTCAAAACCGCTCCGAAAACCTCTCAGCCGCAGCGCATTGCACACCACAAAGATACTGCTCATACTCATGGCCGCAGCGCCGAACATGGGATTCAGCCGCAGCCCAAAAGCCGGATACAAAAGTCCTGCCGCCAGAGGAATTCCGATACAATTATAGAAAAACGCCCAAAACAGATTCTGTTTGATATTGCGGATCACGCTGCGTCCCAGACGCATAGCGGTAACCGCGTCCCGCAGATCACTTTTCATCAGGATAATATCCGCGCTCTCGATGGCGACGTCCGTGCCCGCGCCGATAGCCATGCCCACATCCGCAGAGACCAGCGCAGGCGCATCATTGATTCCGTCACCTATCATGGCCACCCTGCAGCCGGATTCCTGCAGCTCACGAATCTTTTTCTCCTTATCCTGAGGCAGCACCTCCGCAATCACCTCGGAGAGCTCCATTCGTTTGCACACTGCCTCCGCAGTCCGCCTGTTGTCCCCGGTGAGCATCACCACGCGTATGCCCATTTTCCGCCATGCGCGAATGGCATCTCTGGAGCTTTTCTTGATTTCATCCGCCACTGCGATGATGCCCAGAATACGACTCTCTTCCGCCACCAGAAGGGGAGTCTCCCCCTCGTCCGCCAATGAGCCCATGGCCTCCTTAAGCTGCTCCTCGGAAAGTCCTGTCCCGGATGCCCCCGCGCAGGCCCTGTTCAAAACACCCTGCTCCTTAAGATAAGGGAGGTTTCCCACATACAACATGGTTCCGGCCTTGACACGCTCTCCGCCGCCCACCAGAATATCTGACTCCGCCGCTCCCTGAATACCCCTTCCGAACACCGCCTTGAAATCCTTCACAGAAACGGTCGGACAATTGCTCTTCTCCGCCTCTTTTATAATAGCCTCCGCCAGCGGATGCTCGCTCTTTCTCTCCAGGGCCGCAGCAGCAGCCAGCACAGTCTCCAGAGACATGCCTTTCACATACCCGAACAGACTCATGACTTTCAGCCTGCCTTCGGTGACCGTCCCTGTCTTATCCAGCACTACCGTGTCCACATCCCGCACCCGCTGCAGCGCCTCGCCGGATTTAATCAAAATACCATTGCCCGCGCCCACTCCGGTGCCCACCATAATAGCCACCGGCGTAGCCAGCCCCAGCGCACAGGGACAGGAAATCACAAGTACAGCAATCGCCGTGGAAATGGCAAATTCCGTCTCCGCTCCCGCAAGCAGCCACCCGATCAGAGTGACAAGCGCAATGCCCATGACCACAGGCACAAACACACCCGCCACCTTATCCGCAAGCTGTGCGATGGGCGCCTTACTACCGGACGCCTCCTCCACCAGCCGCACAATCTGGGAAAGCGTCGTGTCCTCCCCCACACGATCCGCCCGGCACTTCAAAAATCCTGCCTTGTTCAAAGTAGCGGAGACCACCTTATCCCCCACGCGCTTCTCCACGGGCACGCTCTCTCCCGTGATCGCCGCCTCATCAATACTGGAATTCCCCTCCAGCACCGTTCCGTCCACAGGCACCAGACTCCCGGGCTTTACCAGAAAGACATCTCCGATCCGCAGCGCCTCCGTGGGCACGGTCTCCTCGCTGCCGTCCTCTCCAATCCGCACAGCCACCTTGGGAGACAGATCCATCAGTTTGGTGATGGCCTCGCTGGTCTTGCCTTTGGAGCGGCTCTCCAGATATTTTCCCACTGTAATCAATGTCAGAATCATGCCCGCCGACTCAAAATACAAATCATGGGTATAATGCTCTACCAGCACCATATCCCCATACCCCAGCCCATAGGCGATCCGATACATGGCAAACAATCCGTAACCCACGGCGGCAGAAGCCCCCACCGCGATCAGACTGTCCATATTGGGGGACAGATGTGCCAGAGTCTTAAAGCCCACGGCAAAAAACTTGCGATTCATATAGAGAATAGGCAAAAGCAATAAAAACTGCGTCAATGCAAAAATCATGGCGTTCTCATTGCCGTGAAAAGTGTTCATCATAAAGTCCGGCACAGGGATGCCAAACAGATTATGATACATATGGTACATGGCCACATACATGAGCGGAATCAGAAATCCGATGGAAATGCCAAGACGCCATTTCATGGCCCTGCTCTCTTCCTTTGCCTTACGGGTCAGCGCATCTCTGCCGCTCCCGGACGCGCTGCCGTCTGCGCTCCCGGCATTACCCGATACACCGTCAGTCATATCGCCAGACACGCTCCCCGCGGCGGCCGCCTTGCCTCCCGCGTTTCCGCCGCGCCCGGAACGCATCCTCTCAGCGCCGTACCCGGCCTTCTCCACCGCTTTTATAATATCCTGCTCCTGAAGTACCTGCTCGTCATAAGTGATATCCATGGTCTCCGTCAAAAGATTCACAGAGGCTTTCTCCACTCCGTTTAATTTATTGGCCGCCTTCTCCACATGGGCGGAACAGGCAGAACAGGTCATGCCTGTGATATGATATCTCTCCTGCATAGTCATTCCCTCTTTTTCGTTCCAGCCTTTATCTCAGCCTTTCTATCAGCTCCATGGTCTCGGCCATTACATTGGTATCGCCCTGTCTGATTTTCTCCAGCACACAGGTTTCCATATGCTCCTTTAAAATCAGATTTCCAAAGGCCTGCAGCGCGCTTTCCACTGCTCCAATCTGAATCAGAATATCGCCGCAATAGCGGTTCTCATCCAGCATCCTGCCGATGCCGGTAAGCTGCCCCTGCATACGGCTCAGACGGTTTTTGAGCGCCTTTAAATCTTCCGGCCGCCTGGGTGTCGATTTCTGATGATATGTGCAACAGTCCTTTCCTTCATTCACGCCGCCTGAAAGCTCTTCCTTTACAGCACTTTCAACATTGTTAATATCTCCCATATTCCCTCCGTTATTCTTCCCCATATGCTCTCCTTTCCCATACCGCCGCATGCCTTCTCTTACGTCAAAATACCCCAAGGGGGTATTATCCTTTTTATCCAGGATATACCCCCTTGGGGTATTTGTCAACATTATTTTAAAATTCAATTCTTTTTAACTTCAATTCTTTTCAAATACGAAATAATCTGCCGCCACACTGCCTCCGGTGTTTCCGCTCTCATTTATGGCAAACAATCCTGCCTTGACGCCCACCCAGCGTCCCGGCGCGGCTTCGACAACCTCGCCCAGCGGACTCATGTGTTCCTCATCTCTTCCTGCCTCAAAAGATACCTGTTTTTCCTCCCGCACCAACATACGCAGATAAATCGTATCTCCCGAAAGTCCAAGTTCCTCCATTGAACCTAAATCCGTGCGCACCTCGTTGTCCTTCGTCCAGTTTCCGGTGCGCTGCTGCAGATAATATCTGCCATTCTCCCGCACCACCGCAAGGCAGGTATAATGTCCGCACTGAGATACCATGCCCGCCACATCGCCGTCCGCCATATTCTCCAGATGGAGACAGGTCGTAATACGGAAATCGGGCGCAGGCCACTTCTGAATCAACAGATTGGGAACATCACACAACTGACGCTTTTTGTCCATTGCCTGCGCATTAAGCGTAAGCTGTCCATTCTGCAGAGCATACCACTCCTCCTTATAATTAGCGTTCCACTGCCACTGCAGACCCAGTTTCTCCCCCTGGAAGAAATCGCTGTCCTCCGGTGCATCGATGGGGTATACGCCGCCCACATTGGGCTTCTGATAGCGCATCACCGGCTCTCCGCAGCCATCCACATCATTCACGCCTATCACCGGCCAATCGTCCTTCCAGCGCATGGGCTGAAGATGGACAATACGCCCCGCATTTCCCACATCCTGAAAATGCAGGAACCAATGCTCGCCGCTCGGCGTGTCCACCCAGGCTCCCTGATGAGGTCCGTTTACGGGCGAACCGCCCTGATGCAGCACGATTTTCTCCTCATAAGGGCCATAGATATTCTTAGAACGAAGAACCGCCTGCCAGCCGGGCTTCACACCGCCTGCCGGGGCAAAAATATAATAATAACCGTTCCTTTTATAGAGCTTCGGCCCTTCGATGGTGGGCTGCGTAGCATGCCCGTCATAAATAAACTGTCCATCGTCCAGCACTCCGGAACAATCCGGTTCCATAGGAGACATATATAAAAAGCTCTTAAACCCAATCCTGCTTCTGGCAAACGCCGTCACCATATAGGCCTTCCCGTCATCATCCCAGAACGGACAGGGATCAATCCAGCCCGTCACCTTTCTGACAAAGGCGGGCTCGCTCCATTTTCCCCATGGATCTTCGGTCTTACACATCATAATACCCTCGTCCGGGAATGGGATAAATGCATAGTAAACACCCTCATGGAAGCGGATTGAAGGCGCCCATGTACCGCAGCCATGTACCGGCTCCTCATAACGCTCAAAAGGCAGCTTGTCAATAATATAGTTGATCACCTTCCAGTTCACCAGATCCTTTGAATGCAAAAGCGGCACGGCCGGCGTATTGCAAAAACTGGAGGCAATCATAAAATAATCCTCCCCCACCCGGATGGCGTCAGGATCGGAATAATCAGTGTAGAGAATAGGATTTATGTACGTTCCGTCCCCCTGATCCGCAACCCACATTTTCTGAATCTTTGACTTGTCCATAATATCCTCCTTTACTCAAACTTAAGATACTCTGATTATAACATTTCCTCCCTGCCTATTCGTGCCACATCCCCGCACAATTATGCCACTTTTTGCGTTTTTCTCTTGTCATACCTAAAATATAGGCGTAATATAAATACAAACATGTCATTTTTTGCATTTCCGGCATGCATATTCACTCGATCTACGAACCCGGATAGTACCGGTTCAGCCTGAAACATTGTGATTGCTCCATTCAGCCGGTATCATGCCTGCAAATGAACAGGCAGACAGAAGGGGGAGCGGGACGGATTTGGCAGACATTGGTTCCGGTTGGTGCGTTTTCTTATAGTGCGCGCCGGAGACCAGGGTGAAATGCGCACGGATGCGCATTTCAGGCTCTACGGTGCATGGATGCACCTTAGAGCCGACCCGTAAAATCACGATATCCCATAACAGCACTATTAGAAAACACCCAACCGAAACCCCGCTGCCAATCCGTCCCGCTCCCCCTTCTGCCGACACTGCTCAAACGACAATCACAATATTTCAGCCCGAACCGTTACCCCAACTATTTAAGGAGATTCCCATGAGCTTTTTTTATCAGAACAACGGCGAACACTTACGCCTGTATACCTCCGTAAACAACACCTTCCCCTCCCATCTCCACAGACAGGCGGAAATGATTCTTGTGCTGGAGGGTGGCCTCTCCGTGACAGACGGCCCGGGCCGCTATTCTCTCGCACCCGGCCAGGGAATCCTGATTTTCCCCAACCGGCTGCACAGCCTCTACACGGCTCCTGAACAGGGCAGCCGCATCCTCCTGTGCATCTTTGAGCCGGACTTCTGTCCTCATTATAGACACTATTTTCAGAACTACCTGCCGGAGGACGGCAGCTTTGACCTGAAACTGCTCTCCCGCCACAGCCGGAGTGCGGCGCAGGCTCTTACAGCCCTCACGGAAGAGTATGATCGCCATGAGCCGATTCCCGCCTATCTGTGCAATCTGGCGGAAGGATATCTGGAACTGCTTCTGGCGGATCTGTTCACCTCCCCCGCCGCCCTCCCGCTTCAGAGACAGAAAAGCGGAGAGAATCTGGAACTGGAACAACGCGTCCTTCTCTATCTGGACAGACATTTCACAGAGGAGCTCTCTCTGGATCTTCTGGCCAAAGAGTTCGGCGTCAGCCGCTTTCACCTCTCCCGGCTCTTCTCAGAAAAATTTCAGACCACCTTCCCCCGCTATGTAAACTCCAGACGACTGGAGTATGCCCGGGAGCTTTTGGCCGAATCAAATGATTCCGTGACCAACATTGCGCTGGACGCAGGCTTTGGCAGCTCCCGCAGCTTTTTCCGTGAATTCAGGGAAGCTTTTCATATGACTCCGAATGCTTACCGCAGGCGACATATAAGACAGGCTCCCCGGTCTTGATACGTCCCTGTCCCGTCACGGTCATACCGCCCAGCTCCTCCTCGTTCTCCACGCTGAGAACGATTTCCGGGTCCGCGCCCTCTCTGCCGATGCCCGCGGGGTCATATTCCAGCAAAAGTGTCCCCTTTCTCACATACTCATGTTCCATCACACGGCATTGATAGTAGTCGCTGCACATCTCATCCACATGACTTCCCGCCCGCAGCAGAATATCCGCTCCGAATTCCGTCTGCAGAAGCATGGCGCTGCCCATGGGATAGAGGCGTCTGATCTTCCCGGATGTGGGTGCATATACCTTGCCCTGATCCGGCAGAATACGCACCTTGCGCTTCCCCTCTTCCTCAAATACGCTGACCTGTCCTGCCACCGGGCTGCCGATCTCCCGCCCCAGAGACAGTGTTTTACTCTGCTTGCGGCTCTCCGCTCTTCTCTCAGGTCTGGCACCCGTATCCGGGACGGTTCCCCTGCTCTCCTCCACATCGGCCTCCGCCGCCTCCACAAGCTGCCACTGAACGCTTCTCCCCGCCCAGAATCCGGCCATCGCAGCCAAAATTGCGATAGCTCCCAAAACAAACATATCCATATACTCACCCCTTGTCCGCTTTAGCGTTTATCTGAAAATACTTTTTGCAGATAGATGCAAAAATATACTTGACACGGGTACAAAACTGATGCTATACTGTCAACGTATTCTAAATGAAAGTCATTGAACTCACATATTTTTGTAAGTCATTGTTACTTTTATTTTTGCCAAGTTAAGAATGGTTTACAAAAATATGTGATTTTATTGTCCTACGTTTTAGAATCACGATTACTGAAATGGGCACTGCCCAAAAAGAAGGAGGTACCACATGAATAACGGTACAGTTAAATGGTTTAACGCTCAGAAAGGTTATGGTTTCATCACCAACGATGCAACCGGCGAGGAGGTTTTCGTACACTTCTCCGCAATCAATGCAGAGGGCTTCAAGTCCCTTGAGGAAGGTCAGAAGGTTTCCTTCGATACCGAGAGTGATCCTCAGAACAGCAGCAAGGTTCGCGCTACCAACGTAACAGTTATAGCTTAATCACCACTGCCAACGAACATAAAGAGCCGTTCCCATCCGGGACGGCTCTTTTTTTTAATATATATCATACATCTCTTCAATAAACCAACTATTTCTCTGATTCAGATTTCGACGTCACTCTCCCACCGGATAAACGCATATAATATCTCAGGAGGTGTATCTATGAACCTGTTCAGCCTTTCCCTGATCGCCGTAGGTCTTTCTATGGATGCCTTTGCCGTCTCCATCTGTAAAGGGCTTGCCATGAAAGAAATCAATCTGAAGAAAGCCTGTATTGTAGGTCTCTGGTTTGGAGCCTTTCAGGCGCTCATGCCCGCACTGGGCTTCCTTCTGGGCAGCCGTTTTGAAAAAAACATCATCGCAATCGACCATTGGATCGCCTTTGCCGTGCTCGGCATCATCGGGGCTTCCATGATAAAAGAAGCGCTCTCCAAAAATGAGGAGAGCGCAAATGATTCTTTAGATATAAAAACAATGTTTCTGCTCGCAATAGCTACCAGCATCGATGCTCTGGCAGTGGGCGTCACCTTCGCCTTCCTGCAGACACGCATCCTCCCTGCCGTAAGCCTCATCGGTGTTATCACCTTCACCCTCTCCGCTGTAGGCGTCAAGGCAGGCAATGTATTCGGCTCCAGATACAAGAGCAAAGCGGAGCTGACCGGTGGCATCATCCTCATCGGCATGGGCATCAAAATCCTGCTGGAACATCTCACAGCTTGAACTGTTGTACGCCCTGCTCCAACGCCTCGGCGATAGTTCTGAGCTTTACGGCATCCTCCGCGATGGTCTCCATGGTATTCATGGCCGTCATGGTAGAAGCGCTGGTCTCCTGTGTTGCCGCTGCATTCTGTTCAGATACCGCGGACAGATTCTGAATGACATCCACCACATTTTCCTTCGCCTGATCGATCTGCTGAATATTGCCGGTGATATCATCAATTCTCTCAATCAACTGATTGATACTGGAGATGACGCCGTGAACAATATCAGCCGTGCGCTGCATCTCTGCCTCCTGGCTGTCCACGATGGTCTTCACTGCATCTGTCTTCTCCACCGTCTCCTCTGAGCGGCTCTCCAGTTCCTGAACAATGGCATTAATATCCGTGGCCGACTCCGTGGTCTGATCTGCCAGCTTCTTGATATTCTCGGCAACCACCGCGAAGCCTTTTCCCGCCTCCCCCGCTCTGGCCGCCTCGTTGGAAGCATTCAGAGAGAGCAGATTAGGCT
>JAIDDH010000149.1 GCA_029055435.1 Acetatifactor sp. | reverse complement strand
AACTGGAACTTGTCACTTGGTTGTTGGAAATAAATTGAACCATGCACGTTCACCGAAAGGCTTTTTTCCCGGAGCCAGAGGTTTCGTTTCAGCAATTCCTATCGGTAAAAAACATACCAACTCAAATTCATCAGGCACTCCCAGAATTTGTGCCATTTGATAACCGATTCTGTCCTCGTCGGTAATATGTCCCTCATACCAGCAACTTTGATAACCCATTTCAATTGCAGCAAGCAGCATATTCTCTATTGCAGCCGAATAATCTTGAACAGCAAAACATTTGTCACGATACGCATTGATTCTCTGTGTAAGAACACAGATTATGGCGGGAGCTGTTTCTCCGACAGGGGGATTGATAATATGGTGCAATTTCTCCAAAATAACAGGGTCATCAACCGCAATGAGACTTGTAGTTTGTTTGTTGCACCCTGACGGTGCTGCAAGCCCAGCCTGCATGATCTTAGTTAAATCCTCTCTCGGCACGGGTATTGATCTATATTTTCCACGATAACTGTGCCGGCTATTGATAGCTTCAAATGTATTCATTCCTTCCTCCGTTGTTTAATCATGAATAGATTTTAGAACCATGTCTTCATTTAAAATTACAACTTCGTCTCCGTTTACTTCTAAATTTATGTAAATCTGTTGTTTCCTCTCATCGTCCGCAAGATGAAAAATAACAAGATCCGGTTCTTTGTCACTTAATGATGACTGGTCAAAGTAGTTTACCTGAACTCCTTCGAAAACAACCAAATCCTTTGCGTTATTTTTCTCGATATAGTCATATGCAAATCTTAATTCCTTTAATGCGACATAATAATTATTAATCTGATGGGAGTAAAGTTTTTTGTTGTAATACGCTTCCACATTATCACTCGGAACAATCATACTTACTTCTTCAGAAGTCATGGTATCCAAATATGCATACTTCTCTTCATCGGTCTTTTCATGCACTCCAAAAGTCGTAGCTTGAAGCAGTGGTTTTCGATCCTCCAAATCCATTGTATAATCCCACAAGTAAATATCTTGCGGCGAATCTTCACCTTGTGCCTTAAAGTCCTCGCTATAACCCGTTATATATCTTTCATATATTTGAATCATAGATAATCCCAACTGATCCGGATTTTCGTCTGCCTCTGTAAAATAAATGAATTTTAATACATATTGTCGTCCTTCTGATTCAAAATCAAAAGTTGGCTTGATCCATTTTGTAATTGTTCCTCTGTTTGCATGTTTTCCCATTCCCCCAAAGGAAGGGCCATACTTGCTTTCCCATGTTGGAAATGTCTTAATAAACAGATCTATTTTCTCATCTATGTCATCGATATTATCCAATGCTTCCGTAGAAAACATTCCCTTTATGGTTTCTCGATCCTTTTGGTCCACCGCCTGCAGCAATCGCACCAAAACTCTTAGGCATTCCTGATCGTCCGGATCCTTGTATTCAATATCATGATTCAAGTAATCCGATTGTAACAACGGATCTGCTTTTTTCTTCAAGGGATAAGAACAACTGCTAAGTCCTAAGATGAAAACAAGGCCGATTATCAATACCCCAAATAAACTCATACGGCGTTTGCTGATTGTCAGATTCTTTTTCATAATGTCTCCTATAGTTAATTTAACTATTTTTTTATCTATTTGTTGCTCTGATTTTAGCATGGGCTCGGATTCAATTCAATATGATTTCACTGATTGCAGATTGAAGCGGAGTATTGGTCATGATATAATCAGAGCGATAAATTGAGGTCTGTGGGGAGAGAAAAATGGTTATTTTGATTGGCGGCGCATCGCATACAGGTAAAACCAATTTAGCACAGCGGCTTCTTGAAAAATACAGGTATCCATATTTGTCCATAGATCATCTGAAAATGGGTCTTATTCGAAGCGGGAACACGGAATTAACCCCAATGAGTGATGATACGGCATTAACGAGGTATCTATGGCCGATTGTGCGGGAAATAGTTAAAACCGCTGTTGAAAATGAGCAAAATTTGATTGTTGAGGGGTGTTATATACCTTTTGACTGGCAAATGGATTTTGATGAAAGCTATCTGTCTCAAATCCGATACATATGCCTGATATTGAGCGAACGATACATTCGGTCGCATTTTGAGGATATAAAAAACTATGCAAGCGTGATTGAACAAAGGCTTGATGATTCGGATTACACAATGGAGTCCGCATTGCAAGACAATGCCCAAGCACTTGAAATGTGCAAAAAATACAATGCCAATTATCTGCTTATTGATGATGGATATCATGTCGATTTAGAGCTGTAACTTTACAAGTGCATTATAAAAAAGAGGATATTTCTTATTCAGCCTTATAGGAATCCCTTTCTCATCCAGAAAGCAGTGCTCTGAACAGGCTTCACATACCGTATTTCCTTTGTCATTTTTCATAATATACTTCAGCTTTAATTTCACTCCCTTAAATTCTCTAACCGTCACTTCTATATCAACCGTATCTAAAAAGGTCGTCGGTTGTATATATTTACATTCAACTGCAACCACAGGTGAGATAATGCCCTCTTCTTCCAATTTTGCATAACTCCATCCGATTTTTGACAGGAAATCTATTCTAGCCTCTTCCATCCAACGAATATAGTTTGAGTGATGCGTAATCCCCATTTTATCTGTTTCATAATACTGCACAATATGCCGATACATTTCATTCACCTCGCACATTTTTTCCTGATCTTTTGCAACTTGTGGAACGAAATCCACCATAAATACCGATTTGTTGCTCTGATTTTAGCATGGGCTCCGATTCAATTCAATATGCTTCCGTGAAATCGGCGGAGTTTTAAGTAAGCAACACTTTTCTTAAAAGAGACGTTTCCCCGAATCTTGCGCCTCCTGAAAAAGTGTGATATACTGGCAAGGTATGTAAAGGAATTTCATGCGAGCATTTCGTAGTGTATAAGAGATACAGGAAGAACATGCCGGGGACGGCGGAAGGAAGGAAAAAGGATGGACGTATTCTACAGCAGCACAAGAAGCAAGGACGGAGCCGCTGGCGGCGTGACTGCTTCGCAGGCTATTTTAAAAGGACTTTCCGACGATGGAGGATTGTTTGTGCCGGATCACATTCCCGCTTTGGACAAGAGCCTGAAGGAGCTGTCCGGGATGGACTACAGGCAGATCGCCTATGAAGTGATGAAGCTTTATCTCACCGATTTTACGGAAGAGGAGCTGAAGGGCTGTATTGACAGAGCGTATGACGAGAAGTTTGACACGGAGGTCATAGCGCCGCTTACTGAAGCGCAGGGCGCGTATTATCTGGAATTGTTCCATGGCTCAACCATCGCCTTTAAGGATATGGCACTGTCGATTCTGCCCCATCTGATGATTACTTCCGCCAGGAAGAATCAGGTTCAGAGTGAGATCGTTATTCTCACCGCCACATCGGGGGACACGGGAAAGGCTGCGCTGGCCGGGTTTGCGGGCGTTGCAGGCACCCGTATCATCGTGTTCTATCCCAAGGATGGGGTGAGCCCGATTCAGGAGAAGCAGATGGTGACCCAGAAGGGCGATAATACGCTGGTAGTGGGCATCCACGGCAATTTTGACGATGCGCAGACCGGTGTGAAGAGGATTTTCTCGGATAAGGAGCTGGCAAAGGAGATGGAGGAGAAGGGCTTCAGATTTTCGTCCGCAAACTCCATCAACATCGGCCGTCTGGTGCCTCAGATCTGTTATTATGTCTATGCTTACGCGAAGCTTATGAGCGAGGGTAAGCTGGCCGAGGGCGAGACAATGAATGTGGTGGTTCCCACCGGTAATTTCGGTAATATTCTGGCGGCCTTTTATGCGAAAAACATGGGTCTTCCCATTGGGAAACTGATCTGTGCTTCCAATGACAACAAGGTGTTGTACGACTTTTTCAGCACAGGCGTCTATGACAGGAACAGAGAATTTGTGCTTACTTCGTCCCCTTCCATGGATATTCTGATTTCCAGCAATCTGGAGAGGCTGATTTACCGCATCGCGGGGAATGATGCCAATCAGAACAGGGAGTTTATGGAGGCGTTGAGCGGACAGGGAAAATATGAGATTACTGATAAGATGAGGGCACAGTTGTCCGACTTTTACGGCAATTTTGCCGACGAGGCGGAGACTGCGGCAGAAATCAGACGTCTTTATGAAAACTGCGGCTATGTGCTCGATACGCACACTGCGGTGGCGTCCGCCGTCTATCAGAAGTATTTGAAGGATACCGGGGATACAACAAAGGCTGTGATTGCGTCTACAGCCAGTCCTTTTAAATTCACCAGAAGCGTCATGAACGCCATCGATGGAAAATACGAGACCATGGGTGATTTCGAGCTGGTGGATGAGCTCTCAAGGCTTTCCAATGTGAAGGTGCCGGGAGCAATCGAGGAGATTCGCACGGCTCCTGTGGTACATGACAGACAGTGTGATGTAGATGAAATGCAAAAGGTTGTGAGGGAGTTCCTTGGAATCTAGTGAGAGTGGATAAGAGCTTTGGAATCTTTGGATTTCAGGGCTCTTTTACTGAATAATAATGATAAAGGAGATTGACTATGGCAAACACTATGACAGAAAAAGAAATGCTGTCCCATGTGGACCACACGCAGTTGAAGGCATTTGCCACATGGGAGGATCTTGTGAAGCTCTGTGACGAGGCGATTCAGTATGGTACGGCCAGCGTGTGTGTGCCGCCCTGTTATATCCGACGGATTCATGACACTTATGGCGACAGGCTGAATATCTGTACGGTGGTGGGATTCCCCTTAGGTTACAGTGTTACGGCGGCCAAGGTTGCCGAGGTGGAGCAGGCGCTTGCGGATGGCTGTTCGGAAATCGATATGGTGATCAATATCAGCGATGTGAAAAATGGGCACTATGATAAGGTGGAGGAGGAAATACGCACACTGAAAAAGGTGTGTGGAGAGCATATTCTGAAGGTGATTGTGGAGACCTGTTATCTGACCGAGGAGGAGAAGATTGCCATGTGTAAGGCCGTGACCAGTGCGGGGGCGGATTATATCAAGACCTCCACCGGATTCGGCACAGGCGGAGCCACAAGGGAGGATGTGGAGCTTTTCGCGGCGCACATCGGCCCGAATGTGAAAATTAAGGCAGCGGGCGGTGTGGCTGCAAAGGAAGATCTGGAGATGTTTCTGGAGCTTGGCTGTGACAGAGTGGGGACGTCTAAGGCGGTGGCGCTGCTTGCGGGGGAAATGCAGGAGAATATGGGAGGATATTGACGGATGGGAAAAGAGATGGAAAAAGAGATGGGACATGAAAACAAGATCATACAAGACAGGCTGGCACTTTTGCGGGCGAAGATGCAGGAGAAGGGCATAGATTACTACATGATGCCCACGGCGGATTTTCACAGCTCGGAGTATGTCAACGATTATTTTAAGGTGCGGGAGTATTTCTGTAATTTCTCCGGCTCCAACGGCACGCTGGTGGTGTGGCCGGAGGGAGCGGGGCTCTGGACGGATGGGCGCTATTTTATCCAGGCGGACAAAGAGCTTGCGGGTACCGGCGTGGAGCTGTTTCGTATGCAGGAGGAAGGTGTGCCCAGCATTGAGGAATTTCTGGCGCAGCGGATGCAGAGCGGTGAGACTCTTGGATTTGACGGGAGAGTCATCGCTGCAAGGGATGGGAGACGCTACGAGGAGAAATTCAAAGCGGCAGGCAAGGATATCCAAATCCACTGCACGGAGGATCTGGCGGAGGAGATCTGGACGGACAGACCGGACTTTCCCGCAGGGAAGGTGACTGTGCTGGCGGAGGAGCTTGCAGGGCGCAGTGTGGCGCAGAAGCTTTCGGATGTGCGGAAGAAGCTGACGGCGGCCGGGGCGGAGGATTTACTGCTCACCAAGCTGGATGACCTGATGTGGCTGTTTAACATCAGGGGCTGTGATGTGGAGTGTAATCCCGTCGCCATGTCCTATGGCTATATCACGCAGGATTCGGCAGTTCTTTTTATACAGGAGCAGGTGCTGGATGATGAAGTGAGAGCATATTTATCCGCCAGTCAGATTAAGGTGCAGGCATATGATGAGATTGTGCCGTATCTGGAGGCATTGACTTCGGGCCGGAAGATTTTGATAGATATGCGGTATTGCAGTTATGTGCTTTATCGGGCATTGACTGCAAAGCAGACCGTCGTCGAGGCCTGCAATCCCACGGAGGCGTTAAAGGCAGTGAAGAATCCCGTGGAGCTTGCTCACATGAAGGAGATTTATTTAAAGGACAGCGTAGCTCTGACGAAATTCATTTATTGGCTCAAGACCAATATCGGGAAAATAGAGATTACTGAGATCAGCGCCGCGGATAAACTGGAGGCGTTCCGGCGGGAGATTCCTGAGTTTCTGGACTTGTCCTTCCCGACCATTGCCGGATATGGGGCCAATGCGGCGATGATGCACTATGAGGCCACGCCGGAGAATCATGCCGTGCTGCAGCCGGAGGGGCTTTTCCTGGTAGATTCCGGAGGACAGTATCTGGGCGGCACCACGGATGTGACCCGCACCATTGCGCTGGGGCCTGTCTCTGATGAGCAGAAGCTTCATTATACCATGGTGATAAACGCGGTGATGCAGCTGACTCACGCGCGGTGGCTCTATGGCTGCAGCGGGCGGAATCTGGACATTCTGGCCAGACAGCCCATCTGGAATCTGGGGCTCGACTATAAATGCGGAACCGGCCACGGCGTGGGCTATATCCTGAATGTGCATGAGGGGCCTCAGAATATGCGGTGGCGCTTTGCAAAGGGACAGGAGGACGCCGTGTTTGAGGAAGGCATGGACATCACCAACGAGCCGGGAATCTACATCGAGGGCAGCCACGGCATCCGCATCGAGAATGTGATGGTGGCGAGAAACGATGTGAAAAACGAATACGGACAGTTCATGCACTTTGAGACGCTGACATGGGTGCCCATCGATTTTGACGCTATCGACGAGCAGTACCTGACAGATGTCACCAAAACCATGCTCTGCGAATATCAGAGAGAGGTCTATGAGAAGGTTTCGCCCTATCTGAGTGAGGAGGAGAGAGCGTGGCTTAAGAAGGAGACTTGGGCATAGGGCGCGGCGCTTTCGATAGGAATTATAAAATCCCTATAAATTTAATGGCGTTTATTGACATTTTCCCGAGTCTTTGAGATAATACAAGCAATGTGGAAGATTGGGAAGATGTCTTTCACGATACAATATAAGGAAAGAGGTAAAAGAAAGATGGCAGAAATCAATTTAAGCAAGTATGGCATTACCGGTACCACAGAAATTGTGCACAATCCTTCTTTTGAGATGTTGTATGAAGAAGAGACCAAGCCTGAATTGGAAGGCTATGAAAAAGGTCAGGTGACTGAGCTGGGTGCGGTCAATGTAATGACGGGAATTTATACCGGCCGTTCCCCTAAAGATAAGTACATTGTTGTGGATGCAAACTCCAAGGACACCGTATGGTGGACCACCGATGCATACAAGAATGACAATCATCCCATGACTGAGGAAACTTGGGCAGCGGTAAAGGAGATTGCCAAGAAGGAGCTGTGCAACAAGAGACTGTTCGTTGTGGATGCTTTCTGCGGCGCCAACAAAGATACCCGCATGGCGGTTCGTTTTATCGTGGAGGTTGCATGGCAGGCTCACTTTATCAAGAACATGTTCATTCAGCCCACCGAGGATGAGCTGAAGGACTTCGAGCCCGATTTTGTTGTATACAATGCTTCCAAGGCAAAGGTTGAGAATTACAAGGAGCTGGGCCTCAACTCCGAGACCTGTGTTGCTTTCAATATCACCAGCCGTGAGCAGGTTATCATCAACACATGGTACGGCGGAGAGATGAAGAAGGGTATGTTCTCCATGATGAACTACTACCTGCCTCTGAAAGGTATCGCTTCCATGCACTGCTCCGCAAACACGGATATGAACGGTGAGAATACCGCAATCTTCTTCGGTCTGTCCGGAACCGGTAAGACCACTCTGTCCACAGATCCCAAGCGTCTCCTCATCGGCGATGACGAGCATGGCTGGGATGACAACGGTGTGTTCAACTTCGAGGGCGGCTGCTACGCTAAGGTTATCAACCTTGACAAGGATTCCGAGCCCGATATCTACAATGCAATCAAGCGCGATGCATTGTTGGAGAATGTTACCGTTGATGCACAGGGCAAGATTGATTTTGATGATAAGAGCGTGACCGAGAATACTCGTGTATCTTATCCCATCAACCATATTCAGAATATTGTGCGCCCTGTTTCTTCCGCGCCCGCTGCAAAGAATGTGATTTTCCTTTCCGCGGATGCATTCGGTGTACTGCCTCCCGTATCCATTCTGACTCCCGAGCAGACTCAGTATTACTTCCTGTCCGGTTTCACAGCTAAGCTGGCAGGTACGGAGCGCGGTATTACCGAGCCTACTCCTACTTTCTCTGCTTGCTTCGGCCAGGCTTTCCTGGAGCTGCATCCTACCAAGTATGCAGAGGAGCTGGTAAAGAAGATGGAGAAGAGCGGCGCTAAGGCTTATCTGGTAAATACAGGCTGGAACGGTACCGGCAAGAGAATCTCCATTCGCGATACGCGCGGCATCATCGATGCTATCTTAAACGGCGATATCCAGAATGCAGCTACCAAGAAGATTCCTTATTTCAACTTTGAGGTTCCCACGGAGCTTCCCGGAGTTGATACCAATATTCTGGATCCTCGCAATACTTATGCCGATGCTTCCGAGTGGGAGACCAAGGCAAAAGATCTTGCTGACAGATTCGTGAAGAACTTTGCAAAATATGAGACCAATGATGCCGGTAAGGCTCTTGTTGCGGCAGGTCCTCAGCAGTAATAAAGCGCAGGGTTCCTGTAAGCTTTGTTCTGTAAGTTTCCATATTTTACAGTTGTAATCTGCACATGGATTCGATATAATAATAGTAACCTGAAATGCGCGATAACCCTTGTTCGTTTTGAACCTACATTTACTTTAAACGGGACTCCTATATTGCCAGATGGCTGTCAGGCCTCCACGGCGGCGCTTGCGCCGTTGGTTCGCAGGGGAAGGCAAAAGTTTGGTTGCGGTAACCCACCTAGCATTGCTAGGAGTCAAAAAACAAGGGGCGGCATTTTGGGCATTTGAAAGCAGACAAAAGAGAGAGCAGTCCGAAAGGACTGCTCTTTTAAGCTAGAAATCGCGTGAGAGGGAATTGGCGGATTGGGAATCAAGGATGGAAAGTATACAAATCAAATGAGTCGTCGCGAGAGGATGCAGATGAAGGCATGGGTCAGCATGCTGGGCCTTGTGCTGTTAGTATTTCTCTTTGTCGGGCGGCTTTTTATCGTTATGAAGGATTCGGAGGAGAAAGAGCCTGCTCCCGAGTCCCATGTGCCGGTGGTGGAGAAGCTTTCCAATGTCTGGCTGATCGAGGTGGGGGAGGATAATCTGCTGCTCTACAGAGATGGCGTGGAGGAAAGCTACGACTATGGCACGGTGGAGGGAGCGCTGTATCAGCCTGACTGGAGCGCGAGAGAGCAGGTGGCGGATGTGATTTTGACGGACGGACAGGTGACGGATATGAAACCGCTCACGGAGAAGCTTCACGGTGTCATTCTGAGCGCAGACGAGGCGTCTGTAGAAGTAGAAGGGTATGGACGGCTTCCGCTGGCGGAGGACTATAAGGGATATCGCATCTACAATACTCTGGCCATGTGCAGCTATAATGATTTGGCCTTCGGATATGACTTCGCGGATCTGGTCATGGAAGACGGAGAGGTCTGTGGTATTCTCATGGTGCGCGAGGAGACTATGGATACTATCCGCGTATTGATTAAGACCGGGGATTATGGCGGGAATCTGCACGAGGAGGTGGTGCTTACCGCCGATACGGATTTCGTGCTGCGCTATGGGGAATATGGGCAGGAGACGGAGGAGACTCATGCGGCCGGGGAGGAGATTGCGATTGACGGAGACAGCGGTTATTTTGCCGGAGATAGAATTCTGGTGCGCCCTACTGTGTTGACGGGCAAAGTGATTTTGAAAAACGTGAACCGCAGTCAGGGAATGCCCGGGTATCGAGGCCATCTGGAATTAATTCGGGAGGCCAAGGGCATCGCAGTAGTCAATGAGGTGTCGCTGGAGGAATATCTGTATTCCGTGGTGCCCAGCGAGATGCCGGCGTCCTATTCCGGGGAGGCCCTGAAAGCTCAGGCGGTCTGTGCCCGTACATACGCTTACGGTCATATGCAGCATGCGGCATATCCTTCTTATGGAGCTCATGTGGATGACAGTACCTCTTATCAGGTCTACAATAATATTCTGGAGCAGGAGAGCACCACCCGGGCGGTGAAGGAGACTTATGGACAGCTTTTGTACACTGCGGAAGGGGGGCTGGCAGGCACCTATTATTATTCCACTTCCTGCGGTGTGGGGAGCGACGCCAATGTCTGGAAGACGGAGGCTGCAAAAGAGATTACTTATCTGAAGGCGGAGGCCATCAATGAGACTCTGATGCAGGAGAAGCTGATGCTGCGGGAGCAGCGGCAGGCGGATGGGGAGGCTGTGAGCGCCTCCACTCAGGCAGGGCTGGGAGAGTATCTGCGGGAGGAAGAGAATTTTGCGGATTTCATTACACAGGTCAATGCGGACGATTTCGAGTCCGGGGAGGGATGGTATCGCTGGAGCTATGAGGTGGAGGAACTCTCCGCAGAGCATATATATGAGGTCCTGAAAAAGCGCTACAAGGTAAATGATAAGCTGATACTGACACTGAAAAAGGGGGATTATATCAGTGCAGAGCCGCAGAAATTCACAGCGGTCCGGGAGATGTATATAGCCGTCAGAGGGAGCGGCGGTGTGGCGGATGAGCTGATTTTGGAGACGGATAAGGGGACATATAAGGTCATTTCTGAGCATAATATCCGATATGTGCTCTGCGACGGGGAGACGAAGGTGCGCCGGGCAAACGACAGTCTGGTGGAGATGCCAAGCCTCCTGCCCAGCGGCTTCTTTGTCATCGACACTAGTAAAAAAAATGGAAATGTGATAGGATATACCCTGACGGGAGGTGGCTTTGGACATGGGGTCGGAATGAGCCAGAACGGAGCCAAAACCATGGCCAAACGGGGCTACTCCTATGAGGAAATTCTGTTGTTCTTTTATGAGGACTGTAGTCTGAGAGCGATTTATTGAGGAGAGCAGGTTCATGCTGCATAAAACATTTCGGATTTGGATGGATTTTTCCGATAAGATGCGGAAAAAGAATATAGCGACCTACTCAGCCAGCACGGCGTTTTTCTTTTTTCTGTCTCTAGTCCCGATGCTGATGGTGCTCTGCACGGTGCTGCCCTATACACCGCTCACGGAGAAGAATCTGGTGGATGTGGTGACGGATGTGACGCCGGAGGCGGTGGATTCTCTGGCCACGGACTTGATTCGGGAGGTGTACCGGACCTCGGCGGGGGCGCTGTCGCTGGCTATCATTGCCACAATCTGGTCTGCCGGTAAAGGGGTGCTGGCGCTGATGCGTGGGCTGAATGCCATCAATGATGTGGAGGAGAAGAGAAATTATCTGTTAGTCCGCTTAATCGCCTGCTTTTATACGGTTGTGATGCTTGTGGTTATGATTCTCTTTTTGTTTGTCATGGTGTTCGGCAATCAGCTGGTAAATCTGATGCTGCATCGGGTACCACAGCTTCGGTATCTGGTATCGCTGTATATGGAATTTCGATTTTTTGTGGTGTGGGTAATTTTGACGCCGCTCTTTGCGGCTATCTATGCCTATGTTCCGGATAAGAGACTGCGCTTCAAGGAGCAGATTCCCGGAGCCAGTTTCACTGCGGTAGTGTGGAGTATCTTTTCCTGGGGATTCTCCCTGTATGTGAGCCGTTCCGGGGCCTACAGCATCTACGGCAGTCTGTCCATTATCGTGATAGTCATGATCTGGATGTATCTTGGTGTGTATATCATTATGATAGGAGCCTATCTGAACCAGTATTTTGAGCCGGTAAACAGAGTGCTCATGGGGACAAAGCACGAATAAAAGTGTAATAGGTTTCCAAATTGCTTGTTGACAACTTCTTTTTTTGCTATCATAATATATAAGGGAGGGTATTTGATACTCAGCTACTTATGATTTGATTATTTATGTGGGGTACAGTTATGATAGGGTTGATAAATTTAATGGAAGAGACGGTATTGAATAAGATCGACCAACTGTGGGAAAACACGAATTACTGTAAATGCGACAGTTGCAGAATGGATGTGGCGGCTTATGCTTTGAATCGTCTTCCGCCCCAGTATGTGCAGTCTTTGAAGGGGAAGGTGTTGTATCAGTTTGCGTCAAGCCAGACACAGCAGGATATAGAGGTCACGGTGGCTGTGAGTACCGGAATCGAGATTGTGGGGAAATCGCCGCATAGAAATGCAAATGCCGTCAGCGGTGAAAACGAAAATTTATCAGCAGGATAAAGCACTTGACATTTCTACATAAATTGACTACAATGAATGGCAGTGAAAGGCAAAGAAGGTGCAAAGTAGCGTTTTGTCTTCTGTCAGAGAGAGCGGGTCGGCGGCTGAGAGCCTGCTTCAGTTCAGATAAAACGGCGAATTTCCCACCGGAGCTGTTCAGGGGAAAGCGGAAGGTTTTTGTCCGCCTGTAGTTTGAGCCGGGTCGCGCACGTTATGCGTAAGATGAGAGCCTGATACCAAAGTGTCGTTTGCAGAGTGAGATTTTGTGGTCAGGAAACAGGGTGGTACCGCGTAATTTACGTCCCTTGCCAGAGATTGGCAAGGGACTTTTTGTGTGCGGGGGAAGTCTCCCCTGCCCGATTTTGCGGAAAACAGAAAAAAAGCGCCGTGGGCGCAGAAAGAGGAGCAGAATGAAAGCCAAGTTAGATCAAATCAGAGAACAGGCTCTGGCACAGATTAAAAACTGTGACACAACGGAAAAACTGAATGAGATTCGCGTGAGTATTCTGGGCAAAAAGGGCGAGCTGACAAGCGTCTTGAAGTCCATGAAGGATGTAGCGCCGGAGGAGCGGCCAAAGGTTGGCCAGTGGGTGAATGATACCCGCGCGGAGATCGAGAGAGTTTTGGAAGAGCATCGCAGCCGGATGGAGCGCGCTGTGCGGGAGGCCAGAATGAAGGCGGAGGTAATCGATGTGACCCTGCCTGCCAAGAAGGCGGAGATCGGCCACAGACATCCCAACACCATCGCACTGGAGGAAGTGGAGCGCATCTTTGTGGGTATGGGCTATGAGGTGGTGGAAGGCCCGGAGGTAGAGCGTGATTACTATAATTTTGAGGCGCTGAATATTCCGGCGGACCATCCGGCCAAGGATGAGCAGGACACCTTTTATATCAACGGAGATATTTTGCTCCGTACTCAGACTTCCGGCGTGCAGGTGCATGAGATGGAGAGGGGAAAGCTTCCTATACGCATGATCGCTCCGGGACGTGTGTTTAGGGCGGACGAGGTGGATGCCACCCACTCGCCTTCCTTCCATCAGATAGAGGGACTGGTAATCGATAAGAACATTACTTTTGCGGATTTGAAGGGAACGCTTGCCGAGTTTGCAAAGGAGCTGTTCGGCGAGGGCACCAAAGTAAAATTCCGTCCCCATCATTTCCCTTTCACAGAGCCCAGCGCGGAGATGGACGTGACCTGCTTCAAATGCGGAGGTCAGGGCTGCCGGTTCTGTAAGGGAGAGGGCTGGATTGAGATTCTCGGCTGCGGCATGGTACACCCCCATGTGCTTGAGATGAGCGGGATAGACCCCGAGGAATATTCGGGTTTTGCATTTGGCGTGGGCCTGGAGCGCATTGCACTCCTGAAATACGAGATCGACGACATGCGTCTGCTCTATGAGAATGATATCCGTTTCCTGAGCCAGTTCTGACGGAAATAGATTTGAATGGATTGGAATAGATTGAATCGGAATATTGGGAATAGTGGAATAGTGGAATAGAAAGGAAGAAATGATATGAATACATCCCTGTCATGGATTAAAGCATATGTCCCCGATCTCGACTGCACGGATCAGGAGTATCGGGACGCGATGACTCTCACCGGAACTAAGGTGGAAGGGTTTGAGAGAAAAGACAAAAATCTGGAGAAGATCATAGTGGGGCAGATTAAGAGCGTCGCCCCTCATCCCGATGCGGATAAACTGATTGTCTGTCAGGTGGATATAGGAACCGAAACTATTCAGATTGTCACCGGAGCGCACAATGTCAAGGAGGGCGACAAGGTACCCGTGGTGCTGGACGGCGGCAAGGTGGCAGGCGGCCACGACGGCGGGCCGCTTCCCGAGGATGGCATCCGCATCAAGGCGGGGAAACTCCGCGGTGTGGAGTCCAACGGTATGATGTGCTCCATCGAGGAGCTGGGTTCAGATCGGAATATGTATCCCGATGCGCCGGAGGAGGGAATTTATATTCTCGGGGCAGATGCCGAGATCGGTGCCGACGCGGTGGAACTTCTGGGGCTTCGCGACACAGTTTTTGAGTATGAAATCACCAGTAATCGTGTAGACTGTTATAGTGTGCTGGGAGTGGCGAGAGAGGCGGCGGCAACTTTCAGAAAGCCTTTCAATCCTCCCGAGGTCAAAGCAGTGGGAAACAATGAGGATGTGCGGGATTATGTTTCCGTTGAAGTGAAGGACACAGATCTGTGTACCAGATACTGTGCGAGAGTCTGCAAAAATATTAAGATTGGTCCCTCGCCGGAGTGGATGCAGAGGAGGCTTGCTGCCAGCGGTATCCGCCCCATCAATAATCTGGTGGATATCACCAACTATGTCATGGAGGAGTATGGTCAGCCCATGCATGCCTTTGATCTGGATACGGTGGCAGGACATAAGATCATCGTGCGCCGGGCAAAGGATGGAGAGGAGTTTCAGACGCTGGACGGCCAGATGAGGGCGCTGGACAGTGAGGTATTGATGATCTGCGACGCAGAGAAGGAAATCGGTATCGCCGGTATCATGGGCGGTGAGAATTCCAAGATCACTGACAATGTAAAAACAGTGCTCTTTGAGGCAGCAGTGTTCAACGGCGCCAATATCCGCAAATCGGCCAAGCGTCTGGGTCTCAGGACGGATGCCTCGGGTAAATTCGAGAAAGGTCTGGAAGTGCGCAATGCAGAGGAAGCCATCAACCGTGCCTGTCAGCTGATTCAGGAGCTGGGCTGCGGTGAGGTCGTGGGCGGCATGGTGGATGTGAAGGAGCCGATTCCCGAGCTGCGTGAGCTGCCTTTTGAGCCGGAGCGGTATAACAAGCTTTTGGGCACTGATGTCAGCGTGGAAGAGATGCTGGAGATATTCAGACGTCTGGACATCAAGGTCGTGGAGGAGAATGGCCGGATGAAGCTGGTGCTTCCCGCATTCCGCCAGGATCTGATCGGCATGGCGGACATTGCCGAGGAGGTGGCGAGATTCTATGGCTATGACAAGATTCCCACCACGCTGCCCAGCGGAGAATCCACCAACGGCAAGCTTTCCTTCAAGCTGCGCATCGAGCAGAAGGCAAGGGATATCGCGGAATACTGCGGATTTTCTCAGGGAATGTGCTATTCTTTCGAGAGTCCCAAGGTATTCGATAAGCTGCTTTTGCCTGCGGAGGATCAGCTTCGTCAAACAGTGACCATCTCCAATCCTTTAGGGGAGGATTTCTCCATCATGAGGACGATATCCCTGAACGGTATGCTCACCAGTCTGGCCACCAATTACAACAGACGAAATAAGAACGTGAAATTATATGAGCTGGGAAATATTTATCTGCCCAAGGCTCTGCCGGTGACAGAGCTGCCCGATGAGAGAATGCAGTTCACGCTTGGATTTTACGGAGACGGAGATTTCTTCACCATGAAGGGCGTCGTGGAGGAATTTCTGGAGAGCATCGGAATGCGGGACAGAAAAGACTATGATCCCAATGCGGGAATGCCCTTCCTGCATCCCGGTCGGCAGGCTGTAATCAGCTATCGCGGGGAGAAACTGGGATTTCTGGGAGAGGTTCATCCCGAGGTATGCGACAATTATGACATCGGGACGAGAGTGTATGTGGCGGTGCTGGATATGCCCCAGATTATCCCCTTTGCGACCTTTGACAGAAAATATGAGGGTATTGCAAAGTTCCCTGCAGTGAGCCGTGATATCAGCATGACCGTGCCCAAGACAGTGCTGGTGGGTCAGATCGAGCAGATGATCGTGCAGCGCGGCGGAAAGCTTCTGGAGAGCTATAATCTATTCGATATCTATGAGGGCAGCCAGATTCAGGAGGGCTATAAGTCCGTGGCTTATTCCATCACCTTCCGCGCGAAGGACAGAACTCTGGAGGAGGCCGATGTGAGCGGGGCCATGAAGAAGATATTGAATGGACTGGAGCAGCTTGGCATCGAGCTGAGACATTGACACCGCGGGTCAAAATATTTATGGAAGGAAATGAGTGGAATGGAGAAGAAAAATACCTGGGAGACTTATGAGTCCAAGGATGTAAAGAAGCTGGAGAAGCTCTGTGCGGAGTACAGAAGCTTTCTGGATAACGGCAAGACCGAGAGAGAATGTGTGGACAATATCGTAAATATCGTGGAGGCGGCCGGTTACAGAGAGCTGGCGGCTCTGGAGAAGAACGGGACAACTCTGAAGCCCGGGGACAAGGTGTACAGTGTCTGGATGAATAAGTCCATCGTCATGTTCCAGGTGGGCAGAAAGCCTCTGAGCGAGGGCATGAATATTCTGGGGGCGCATATCGACAGCCCCAGACTGGACGTCAAGCAGAATCCTCTGTATGAGGAGGGCGGATTCGCCTATCTGGACACTCATTATTACGGGGGAGTGAAGAAATATCAGTGGGTGACTATCCCTCTGGCCATTCACGGTGTGGTGGTGAAAAAGGATGGCTCCACCGTGGAGCTGAACGTGGGAGAGAACGAGGATGATCCTGTGTTCTTCGTGTCTGATCTGTTGATTCATCTGGCGCAGGAGCAGTTGGAGAAAAAAGCCGCAAAGGTCATTGAGGGGGAAGCTTTGGATATTATCATCGGCAATAAACCTCTGGTGATCGACAAAAAGGCGGATAAAAAGTCTGATAAAAACGGGAAGAAGGATGAGCAGGACGAGAAGGCCGCAAAGGATGCCGTGAAGGCGGGAATCCTGCAGATTCTCAAGGATAATTATGATATGGAAGAGGAGGATTTTGTCTCCGCGGAGCTGGAGGTGGTGCCCGCGGGCAGAGCCAGAGAGGCAGGTTTTGACCGTAGCATGATTCTGGCTTACGGACAGGATGACAGAGTCTGTGCCTTCACTTCCATGAAAGCGATGCTGGACACTCCTGAGACGGAGCGGACATTATGTTGTATTCTGGTGGACAAGGAGGAGATCGGTTCCGTGGGAGCCACCGGTATGCAGTCCAGATTTTTTGAGAATGCGGTGGCGGAGCTGATGAATCTCACCGGCGGGTACAGTGAGCTTGCTTTGCGCAGATGTCTGGCTCATAGCTGCATGCTCTCATCTGATGTGAGCAGCGCCTATGATCCCTCTTATGCCTCCAGCTTTGACAAGAAGAATGTGGCCTATCTGGGCGGCGGTATGGTGTTCAATAAGTTCACCGGTGCCAGAGGGAAATCCGGTTCTAATGACGCCAATGCGGAATATATCGCCCATATCAGAGATATTTTTGCAAAGGAGAAAATTAATTTCCAGACCGCGGAGCTGGGCAAGGTAGATTTGGGCGGCGGCGGAACCATCGCCTATATTCTGGCGCTCTATGGCATGAATGTCATTGACAGCGGAGTTGCCGTTTTGAACATGCATGCGCCCTGGGAGGCTACCAGCAAGGCGGATGTGTATGAGACGTACAGAGGCTACAAAGCCTTTGCGGTGGGCGCCGACGATGCCAAGGTCTTCTAAAGATGGAATCGGGTATGGAAACAGAGATGGAAGCAGGCATGGAATTAAAGAAGTCGGACTTTTATTTTGATTTGCCGCAGGAGCTGATTGCGCAAGACCCTCTGGAGGACCGCTCGTCCTCCAGACTTCTGGTGCTGGACAAAGCTACGGGCGAGGTCTCTCACCATGTGTTTAAGGAGATTGTGGAGTATCTTGAGCCCGGGGACTGTCTGGTGCTGAACAACACGAAGGTGATTCCTGCCAGACTTCTGGGGGAGCGGGATGGCACCGGGGCCCATGTGGAAGTGCTGCTTTTAAAGCGCAGAGAGGGCGATGTGTGGGAGACACTGGTAAAGCCCGGCAGGAAGTGCAGGCCCGGCGACAGACTGGTATTTGGCGGCGGACTGCTGCGCGCACAGGTGCTGGAGACCGTGGAGGAAGGGAATCGTCTGATCCGCTTTGAGTATCAGGGCATCTTTGAGGAGGTGCTGGACAGGCTGGGGGAAATGCCCCTGCCTCCTTATATCACGCACAAGCTGCAGGATAAGAGCCGTTATCAGACCGTCTATGCGAAATACGAGGGTTCTGCGGCGGCGCCCACGGCAGGCTTGCATTTCACGAGGGAGCTGCTGGAGCAGATTGAGAGAAAGGGAATACATATCGTCTATGTGACCCTTCATGTGGGGCTTGGCACTTTCCGGCCGGTGAAGGAGGACAATGTGCTGAATCACCACATGCACTCTGAGTATTATCAGGTGACGGAGGAAGCGGCGGAGCGTATTAACCGGACGAAAGCGGAGGGCGGCAGGATTATCTGTGTGGGAACCACCAGCTGCCGCACTGTGGAGAGCACGGCGGACGTGGACGGAAGAGTCGTCCCCGGATGCGGCGACACGGAGATTTTTATTTATCCCGGATATGAATTCAAGGTGCTGGATGCGCTGATCACCAATTTTCATCTGCCGGAGTCTACGCTGGTGATGCTGGTGTCGGCTCTCGCGGGCCGTGAACAGGTGCTCGCGGCCTATGATGAGGCAATCCGGGAGCGGTATCGCTTTTTCAGTTTCGGGGATGCGATGTTTATTATTTGACAGATAGAGCAAAGAACTGGAAGGAAATTCTTAATGTCATTAAATTAATTATCAACTCTCGTCGTGGGAGGGTAGATGACTGCCGTCTGCCCTTAACGATAGGGGAGAATGCGATTATATATTAAGACAATCAACAATTTTGCATTAATTGTGAACTTACTCCTTAACGAATACATTTATGTAAAGAGTTGATTCTTTTTCAGTTTTTTGATATTATTTTACAAGCAGTTCAATTTCTAAAGAGCCGAAGTTAACATGTCAGGCTGTCACTTGACAGCACTTATTAGCGGAGGTTAAAAGAATGGACAATTTTAGAGAATTCAAAAAAGCAAATTACGGCAAGAAGGTCTGTGCTTTTGTAGAAGGAGGAGTGGTTTATTTTGATCCCGACAGTTTGAAAGAAGTTGTTGGGGCGGGGAACATGATGTATGACGAATATTTAGATACGCAAATACGTTCTCTCGGAAAATATCGTTCGGGTTTTGAAGCATGCTATTTCAACTTCCCAATGGGATTCAAAGGGCAAATTGAAAAAATGACAAAGAATACAGTTTGTTTCAAGAGAGTTTTTATTGAGGGAATGTATGCTGATGGTACAATGTTTGACGGAAAAGAAGAGCATGTTTGGATGAGTAAATCGGGATTTGAGTCGTTTCAAGTTGGTGATTGCGTTGAGTTTTTTGCAGAAATCTACCGCTATGTAAAGACTGGAAATGGGAAGTTGATAGATTATTCCTTGCGGAATCCAGAGGGAATTAAAAAGATAGCAAACTATAAATTGCCAAGCGATGATGATTTGGTAAAACAAGAAGTGAAACAGATAATTTGCGAAACATGCTTTTTGAGTGAACAGTGCAACAAAGTGTTTTGTATGCGTAGCCTTAAAAATAGAAGAACTTGAAGCAATTAAGCATAATCACGAGTTTTAATAATTCAAGTCAGTTGTCTTAGAAAATGGAGAAGTTGCTATGAAAAAAATATGCTTTACATTATCGCTTTTGTTGTCTCTCTTGCTGTGTGGATGTTCCATGACGCAGAAAAACAGCATTGAAACATTAAAAGGTTGGTCATTTCAATTTAACGAGGGGACTAATGATTACAGTTTATTTTTTGGTCTCCTTAGTCAAGACGGAGAAAGTATTTCTGCCGATGTCGATGTCGATATTCGAATAGTAAATGAGAACGATGAAGAAGTATATAGTGGGACGAAATCAGTTTCGGCAGATGATTTTAGTTATTATACAAGCCAAGCTGCAGGTGAACAATACCTTGCAAATGTCAGAATCTCCGCATCGGATATTGCATTAGGAACATCTACGAGTGGAAAAGTATTTCTAACTGTCTATAAAGATGAAATTGTTCGTTTTGATGAAGTAAATTGTAACGCATTGTACTGTCTTCCAATCAAAGATGTTTCGTTGACCTGTGACTCTCTTCCAATTGAGGTAAAAGTGAAGGATTATCTTGGAAATACGGAATCAATCATACAGATAAACGATGTGGTATACAAATTTGAAAAAGATTATTTACCTCAGTTGGAAATTACAATCTCCGGCGAAAAAACATATGGAACCGATAGTAGCGGTTATGATATTATCGGCTACAAACTGTATGACAGTGATGACTACATGGTTAATTCTGGTAGTATATATCTTAGTGGGTTGAGCGAGGGAGATAAATTTAGAGATAATTCTGTTACAATTTATGATGTCGTGCCTGGAACAACATATGTGCTGAAATTGACTGAATATGATTGGTAGGATTTGAAAAATCAAATATCTCTCATAGCACAAAAAGTACCCCCTGTTCAAAATGAGGTGGGTACTTTTTTAGATGGGCCTTAAACATTGGGAAAATTCTCCGTTTTTTGTCGTTAATTTAAGTGTTTATCACGCTTCCGCCGCCTGCAGTGCGTCGTTTTCTTCGTCTTCCTCCTCGCTTTCCTCGGGAGGCAGGGTCAGGAGCACCTTGGTGATGCGGTTCTGTTCGATGCCCTGTACCTTCAGTTTTATGCCATCGGAGAACTGGACTTCCTCATTGTCCTCGGGAAGACGGTTCAGGTATTCGATCAGGATGCCGCCGATGGAGTCATAATCCTCGCTGTCAAAGGATGTGCCCAGCGCATCGTTGATATCATCCAGCTTCATGCTGGCCTCCACCAGATAGCTGTGTTCATCTACTTCCTGAATCAGCTGTTCCTCGTCTTCATCGTATTCATCGCGGATTTCTCCCACGATTTCTTCCAGCAGATCCTCCAGTGTCAGCATACCCACCGTCGCGCCGTACTCATTGAGCACGAAGGTCATGTAGGTGGTTTTTTCGCGGATCTCCAGAAGCAGATCGGCAACTTTCTTGAATTCATGGGTGTAATGAGCTTCCCGCAGAATATTCTGTACCTGAAAATTTTCGGCGTTTGCAGTCAGAATGAAATCTTTTATATTGATCAGGCCAATGATATTATCCTTGTCCTCCCGGTAGACCGGCAGGCGGGTGTACATGGATTCCCTGAAGACGCCCAAAACCTTGTCATAGGAGTCGTCCACACTCACAGCCACCATCTTGATACGGGGGACCATAATGTCCTTTGCCACAGCGTCGGAGAAAGCAAACACATTGTAAATCATTTCCCGTTCTTCTGTCTCAATGATACCGTCCTCATGGCTGACATCCACATAGGTTTTCAATTCGCTCTCCGTTATGGTATTGACCTTTTTGTCGGGGTCAATATGTAGGAGTTTTAAGATAAACTGCGACATCTTGTCCACGATGAAGATAACGGGGGTGAGCAGTTGCATGAGACTGTAGATTATCCCTGAATATCTGAGTGCAAGTTTCTCATTGAAAATCATCGCCCCGGTCTTGGGCACGATTTCACCGAAAATTAAGACAAGAAATGTCAGAATACCGGTGGCAATTCCCACAGCCAGATTGATTTTCATGGCCAGAGTGGTAGCCAGAGCGGATGCGGACAGATTTACAATATTGTTGCCGATCAGAATGGCGCTTAGCATTTTGCTGTACTGGTCCAGAATTTTGTTGACCGTGACTGCCCGTTTGTTGCCTTCCTCCGCCAGAGAGCGCATGCGCACGCGATTTACCGTAGTGAGCGCGGTCTCGGCTGATGAAAAAAAGCTGGACAGAAAAATAAGAATTATCAGAGCTGTAAATTGTACGACTGTGTCGGCCTGTGCCGTTGAAGCAGTTTGTTGTATGACACTTGGGTCCAAAAATGTTCACTCCTTTTTGATTGTATTGGATTCATTAAATCCATTGTTACATGCAAATATACAATATACGAATGCTGTTGTCAAGTTTTTGAGGGCCTGTGAATATAAATTTAACAGAGAATGAGAATGTCATGGTGTTCGGATAATAATTCGGATCAAGGGGAAGGGAGAGCGAAGGATGCAGAATGAAACAAATTTAAGGGGCAGAGGAGCGGCGCAGGAGGCGGGAATACCCGTATTCTTTTTATTAAAAAGCCTTCTGTTTTCCTACATATTAACAACGGGATTACTTTTGCTGTTAGCGTTTTTTCTGTTTAAGTTTGAGCTGTCGGAGCGCCCGGTGGCTGTGGCCATCATAGCGATTTATGTGGTGGCGACTCTTTTTGCGGGATTTGTGACGGGCAAAAAACTGCAAAACAGAAAATTCCTCTGGGGACTTTTGATGGGGGTGGCTTATTTCGTGGTGCTGGCAGTGGTATCGCTGGCGGTTAAGCAAAGTCCGGACACATTGGGCGACTCTTTTTTTACCACTCTTGCGCTGTGTGCCGGGGGCGGTATGCTGGGCGGAATGATTAGTTGACAGCATATGCATACTGTGCTATAATATTAAAAAATTTGTCATGATATCTACTGTTGATAAGGAGGCTTTTGAAAATGAAGCATATCAAGACTTTGACTACCAGAGATTTAAAGGAATCCATGAAGAAGGGTGGCTGCGGCGAGTGCCAGACTTCCTGCCAGTCGGCATGCAAGACTTCCTGTACGGTAGGCAATCAGAGCTGCGAGAAGATTAAATAATCGGACATCAATTAAATCGAGACTAGCAATGAGCAGCGATTTTATTCGCTGCTTTCGTTGTGTCAAAGGTTTTGTTCAGAATTTATGGATGAATGATGTGAGATGAAAGGAATACCATGATACATCAATATAAAAGTAACGGCTACAATATTGTCATGGATGTCAACAGCGGCTCCGTGCATGTGGTGGATGATATCGTGTATGACATGATTCCGCTGGTGGAGCCGTTGGTGAACGAGGGCATCAAGGATGTGGACACAATCCTCGCCGCAGTCATTAATCTGGCGAATCTCCCCTATCCTCAGGAGGAGATTGACGAGGCAGTGAGAGAGGTGCTGGAGCTGGAGCGGGAAGGTCAGCTTTTTGCCCCGGACATTTATGAGAATTATGTGTTTGATTTCAAGAAGCGCCAGACGGTGGTGAAAGCACTGTGTCTGCATATTGCGCACGACTGTAATCTGGCCTGTAAATACTGCTTTGCGGAGGAGGGCGAGTACCACGGCAGACGGGCGCTCATGAGCTTTGAGGTGGGAAAGAAGGCGCTGGATTTTATGGTGGCCAACTCCGGTAATCGAGTGAATCTGGAGGTGGATTTCTTCGGCGGAGAGCCTCTGATGAACTGGGATGTGGTAAAGCGTCTTGTGGAGTATGGACGCAGCCTTGAGGGGCCAAACAACAAGAAATTCCGCTTTACCCTGACTACCAACGGCGTGCTTTTGAATGACGAGATTCTGGATTTTGTCAACGAAGAGATGGCCAATGTTGTTTTGAGCATCGACGGGCGCAGGGAGATTCATGACAGAATGAGGCCCTTCCGGGGCGGTCAGGGCAGCTATGACAGCATTGTGCCTAAGTTTCAGAAGGTGGCTGAGAGCAGAGATCAGATGAATTATTATGTGCGTGGTACCTTTACCCATCACAATCTCGACTTTGCGGAAGATGTGCTGCATCTTGCGGATCTTGGCTTCAAACAGATTTCCGTGGAGCCTGTAGTGGCGCAGCCCACAGACGATTATGCCATCACAGAGGCGGATATTCCCAAGCTCCTCTCCGAGTATGACAGGCTGGCGGCAGAGATGATAAAGCGCAAAAAAGAAGGACGGGCTTTTCATTTCTTTCATTTTATGATAGACTTGCAGGGTGGGCCCTGTGTGGCAAAGCGTCTCTCGGGCTGTGGCTCCGGCACGGAATACCTGGCAGTGACACCCTGGGGCGATCTCTATCCCTGTCATCAGTTCGTGGGAAATGAAAAGTTTCTCATGGGAAATGTGGAAGAAGGGATCGTGCGTGAGGACATCAGGGACGAATTCAAGTGTTGCAATGTCTATGCGAAGGACAAGTGTAAGCGCTGCTTCGCGAAGTTTTACTGCAGCGGCGGCTGCGCGGCAAACTCCTACAATTTCCATGGCAATATCAACGATGCCTACGATGTGGGCTGCGAGCTTCAGAAGAAGCGAATAGAATGCGCCATCATGCTGAAGGTGGCGGAGATGGAGGATGCCGAATAAAAATCGGGACAAATTATATTAGGAATATATTGCAGACAGCATTTACAGAAAGAATATAGAGAAAGAGAGAGGACAAGAGAAAATGAAGAAAAGCAAAGCAATCGTAATTCTGCTGTGTGCGATTCTGCTTCTCGCCGGAATCACCTATGTGGATATCCAAGGTATAGACGCAGATGGCACGGGCAGCGCATCGGACATTAAGCTGGGACTTGATTTGGCCGGCGGTGTCAGCATCACTTATCAGGCGGTGGGAGAGGGAACACCCAGTGCCACCGATATGAGTGATACCATCAGCAAGCTGCAGCAACGTGTAGAGAATTACAGCACGGAGGCCATTGTCTATCAGGAGGGTATCGACAGAATCAATATCGAGATACCCGGTGTGAGCGACGCCAACGCTATACTGCAGGAGCTCGGCAGACCCGGTTCCCTGTACTTTATCGCACAGACTGACGCGGACGGCAATCAGAATTATTCCCAGAGCGTCACGGGCGGTTATATGCTCAACAAGACCATCGACGAGCTTCTGGAGGACGGCTCCATCGTGTTGGTGGGAACGGATGTGAAGGACGCGCGGGCGGTGACGACCAGGGATCAAATGCAGAATTCCACCTTTGCCGTGTCTCTGACCATGACGGCGGAGGGCACGGAGAAATTTGCCGATGCCACCAGAAATGCTTATCAGAAGGGCGAGACGCTGGCGATTTATTATGACGGAGAATTTGTCAGTGTGCCTGGCGTGAACGGCGTGTTTACCGACGGAACTGCGCAGATTTCGCCCATGGAGAGCGCGGAGGCTGCGGAGAAGCTGGCTTCCACAATCCGTATCGGTGGTCTGAAGCTGGAACTGGAGGAACTGCATTCCAAAGTGGTGGGCGCACAGCTGGGTGTTGAGGCCATTGACACCAGCCTGAAAGCGGGCGCCATCGGACTTGCCATTGTGATTGTGTTTATGATTGCCGTATATTTTGTGTCCGGTGTGGCATCCGCGCTGGGACTTGGAATATATGTGGCTTTGATTGTATTATTGTTAAACGGCTTTGACATGACGCTGACGCTCTCCGGTGTGGCAGGTATTATCCTCTCCATCGGTATGGCGGTGGACGCCAACGTGATTATCTTTGCGCGTATCCGTGAGGAGCTTGCCACCGGAAAGAGCGTGCAGAGCGCTATGAAGATTGGTTTTGACAAGGCATTGTCTGCAATTGTGGACGGCAATATCACCACGCTGATTGCGGCTGCGGTGCTGTTCTTCCTGGCGCCCGGCACTATCAGAGGATTTGCACAGACATTGGCTCTGGGTATTGTGCTCTCGATGTTCACGGCGCTGGTGGTGACCAGATTCATTATGCAGGCGTTCTATGCATTGGGCATAAAGGACGTCAAGTGGTACGGCGTGGCAAAAGAGCGCAAGCCCATTGATTTCCTGTCTAAGAAAGGAATCTTCTTTGGGGTGTCCATCGCAGTGATCGTTGCAGGTTTTGTGGTGATGGGAATCAACAAGGTGGGCACAGGCGATATGCTCAATTTCAGCCTGGAGTTTAAGGGAGGCACCGCGACCACCGTCATGTTCAACGAGTATATGACGCTGGAAGAGGCCAACGACAGAGTAGTGCCTCTGATTGAGGAGCTGACCGGAAGCGCTGTGCAGGTTCAGAATGTGCAGGAGACCAATGAGATTATCTTTAAGACCAACACACTGACGGTAGAGCAGAGAGAAGCAATCGATGAGATGTTGATGACAAACTTCGGTGTGACGGAGGATGTGATCAATTCTGAGACCATCAGCTCCACTATCAGCAACGAGATGAAGACAGATACTATTCTGGCAGTGGTGGTTGCCATTGTCTGCATGTTGATTTATATCAGAATCCGGTTTAAGGATCTGCGTTTCGGTATCAGCAGTATTGTGGCTCTGCTGCACGATGTGCTGGTGGTACTGGCCTTTTATGCGGCAGCTAAGGTCTCTGTGGGCAATACCTTTATCGCATGTATGCTGACCATTGTCGGTTACTCAGTAAATGCCACCATCGTTATCTTCGACCGCGTGCGTGAGAATATGGCGCTGATGGGCAATAAGGACGATCTGAAGGATGTGGTGAATGCAAGTATCACACAGACACTGTCCAGAAGTATTTTCACCTCCCTGACGACATTTGTCATGGTAGCTTGCCTGTATGTGCTGGGCGTGACCAGCATCCGGGATTTTGCGCTGCCTCTGATGGTGGGTATCGTCTGCGGCGCATACTCCTCTGTGTGCATTACGGGAGCGCTGTGGTATGTGCTGAGAAAGATATTTCCGCCCAAGGTGAGTGCAAAATAGAATTAGGTATCAGTAGTTTTAATATATCTTCAAAAGAACCTGCGGTGTGAGGCTGCGGGTTTTTTTTTCACCGCAGTTTTTGTAACAATTTGGAGTAAAGCAGTGTGATTGCTGATTCAACCGTGTCGGCAGGAGGTCTGGGGATGGATTTGCGGCGGGCTTCGGTTGGGTGTTTTCTAATAGTGCGGTTATGAGATACCGCAATTTGCGGGTCGGCTCTAAGGTGCCTCCGTGCACCGTAGAGCCTGAAATGCGCCTCCGTGCGCATTTCCCCCTGGTTGTCAGCCCGCACTATAAGAAAACGCACCAACCTCCGCTAACGCCTGCAAATCCATCCCCAGCCCTCCTGCCTTGATACCGGCTGAATGCAGCAAGCATAATGCTATAAGCCGAATAGTTACATAAGCTTAGAGAAAAGTGATAAAGTGCTTGACAAGTGTGGACTACAGTAGTAGTCTAAACATAGAGACTACTACTGTAGTATGAGCGAAATATTTATTTGAGGATGAAGATGGATTTATGTGATAGTTGCGGAGAATGGAGGGGATGTTATGGGTGTTGAATATGAAAAGTTGTTTGACTCGGAGCTGAAGGTGATGGATGTACTCTGGGATGAGGGGGATGTGACGGCAAAGTATGTGGCGGAGAGGCTTAAGGAAGAGATCGGCTGGAATAAAAATACGACCTATACTTTGATTAAGCGTTGTATTGCAAAGGGGGCTGTGGAGCGCAGGGAGCCCGGATATATCTGTCATGCGCTTGTCCCCAGGGAGCAGGTTCAGAGAGCTGAGACGGATGAATTGATTCAAAAGCTGTACGCCGGTTCAGTGGACAAGCTTTTTGCCGCGCTTCTGGGCAGGAAGGAATTTTCGGCGGAGCAGATCAGCCGGTTGAAGGATATTGTGAGGGAACTGAAGTAGGGGGGCAGAGCGTATGAGTATGTTGGAGATGAGTCTGACGGGTTCGGTGATGATAGTTGTGGTATTTTTGCTGAGAAGTCTGTTGCTGCACCGTCTTCCTAAAAAGACATTTGTCATCTTGTGGGGGATTGTAGCGATTCGCCTGCTGGTTCCGGTTCAGATTGCGTCAAGGTGGAGTGTTTATTCCATGATACCTGAGACGTGGATGGAGACGGTGCAGGATGGCGGGGAGCTTGTGGGGCTTCCTGCGGCAAATGTCCCGGAGAATGCCGGAAACGGGTACTTTATAGAGGGAGATCCTGTCGGTGATGAGGGGACTGATTATCAAACAGATCCTGTAAAAACAGATCAGGCAGGAACCGTTTATACGGGAGTGGACCATATGAGAGTGGATCATACGGGGGCAGATATTGTGGGAGCAGGCAATGCGGGAGCGGACAGTTATGGCGCGGAAAATTTGGTTCTGGATTGGGCGGTATTTGTGGGCCGGGCGGGAAGTCTGTTATGCGCGGGCTGGTTCCTTGCGGTATATCTGAGCTCCAGACGGAAATTCGCCGAGTCCCTGCCGGTGCAAAATGTCCATGTGGAGGAATTCCTGGCGGCGCACAGGCTCAGACGAAAAATTTCGGTGAGGCGGTTGGGAGGTATTCGGACGCCGCTTACTTATGGTGTATGGCGTCCGGTGATTCTTTTTCCTGACAAGATTGATTGGACAAATAAAACTGAGCTGGAGTTTATGCTGCTTCATGAGTATGTTCATATCAGACATTTTGATGCGCTGCTCAAATTGGTGGTGACAGCTGTGCTTTGTGTTCACTGGTTCAATCCGCTGGTGTGGCTGTTGTATATACAGTGTAACCGTGACATTGAGCTGGCCTGCGACGAGACAGTAGTGCGCATATCGGGCAGGCAGTTTCGGGATAATTATGCCATGACATTGATTGCCATGGCTGAGCGGAAGATCATTCCCGTACCGTTGTGCAACGGTTTTAGTGAAAATGCTCTGGAAGAAAGGATAGAGGCAATTATGCTGACAAGAGGATTGAGTGTGAAAATCGGTGTTGTAGCAGTGTTACTGGTGGCTGTGGTGGCAGTGCTGTTTGCTACAACAGGAGAACGGGCTGACATTTCCGCAGGCATGCCTTTGGATGGACAGGATGATCAGATTCAGAGTCCTGGGGAGATTGGCAATCCGATGGGAGATGTCTCCGGTGCAGATGTAGGTGATGCAGGTGCGGACGAGGCGATAAAGAGCGCAGAACTGGAAAAGAGGACGAAAGAGGCAGAGCTGCAGGACTATGCTATAAAGTATTTTCCGGAGGGAATACCGGAGGAGATACCGGCTCAGCCGGTGCAGGGAAACGGCTATAGGATGCTTTTCCCTGTGGATGAGAAGCTGGTGAGCAATGCTCCTCTGGGATTTACATACAGTCACAATGAAAATATCTTTCTGAGAGTCATCGTGTATGAGGGAATGAGCGCGGAGCAGGCGGGAGCGCTGCTTGCAGGCGAGGGATATCATGAGACGGATAACGGAGATTATAGAATTCAGACGGAAAAGGAGGAGGTGCAGTGCGCGGAGATCGTCAGGCTGGTGGAGGACGTCTACAGCACATATGGCGTAAGCTATGGTTTTCTGGACACCTCTGAGTATGAGGAGAATATGGGTGCGTATCTGGCGGCGGTAGCGTCCACCTTTACTTTGGACACTGCCGGGCTGAGTGACGACGGAGAGGCGTTAAAAGAGGCTGCAAAGAGCTTTGGGGACGCTTATCTGGCCGGAGACGGAGTGACTTGCCTGAAATATATGAGCAGCGAGGCCGACGAGTCCTGTCTGCAGGAGCTTCGCCGGGGGAAATTTGACTTTCCGGGAGCGCAGGCAAAGCGGCTTTGTATAGGAAGCGTGGAAGAGCTCCAGGATGGCGAGGAAATAGAATTGCAGATAGAGTGCAGTAATCCTGAGGATGGAGAGGGAAATGTTTATCTTGGAATCACCTTCCGCAAGGAGGCGGGTGCGATGAAAGTTGTCTTCTTTGGCTGGGAGATGTAGAACAAGTGTAATATCAGGGGGTATCGGTTTGGAAAAATGGATGGTGGCGGCCAAGAAGGCCGATTTTGACAGATGGGCGCAGCGGTTTGGAATCAGTCCTGTTCTGGCCCGCATTCTGCGAAACCGGAATCTGACGGAGGAGGCGCAGGTGGAGAAATTCCTGAACGGAACGCTGAGCGACTGCTATTCGCCATGGCTTTTAAAGGATATGGACAGGGCCGTGGAGGCGGTACGGGAGGCTGTTGCACAAAAAAAGCATATCCGCGTCATAGGGGATTATGATGTGGATGGCATCTGCTCAGCGTATATATTGACAAAGGGATTTCAGGCGCTGGGGGGAGTGGTGGACACGGCTATTCCTCATCGCATCCACGACGGCTATGGGCTCAATGAGCATCTGATTGAGCTTGCGGAGGAGGACGGCGTTGGGCTGATCGTGACCTGTGACAATGGGATTGCGGCGGCTGAGCAGATCGCGCTGGCAGTCTCGCGGGGCATCGATGTGGTAGTGACGGATCATCATGAGGTGCCCTATGTGACGGAGCAGGTAGGTGGAGAGGAGGTCAGGCAGGAGATTTTGCCGCCCGCGTTGGCGGTGGTTGATCCCAAGCGGGGGGACTGTACCTATCCTTTCCCGGGAATCTGCGGCGGCGTGGTAGCCTATAAATTTATGCAGGCTTTGGTGTCGGACGAGGCGTGGCTTGCCGGGCGTGGGTTCTCTGTGGAGGCGGCAGCAGAGCTTATGGAGGAGCTTCTGGAATTTGCGGCGTTTGCCACGGTCTGCGATGTGATGGAGCTTGCGGATGAGAACCGCGTACTCGTGAAGGAGGGCTTAAAGCGCCTGAGGGAGAGCCGGAATCTGGGGCTGAGGGCGCTGATGGAGGTAAATGGCATAGACATGGAACGGCTCTCTGCCTATCATCTGGGTTTTGTGCTGGGCCCTTGTCTCAACGCTACGGGAAGGCTGGACACGGCAAAGCGTGCACTGGAGCTTCTGCAGAGTGCAACGAAAGCGGAGGCCATGTGCGCTGCAAGAGAGCTTGTTGATATGAACGACAGCCGCAAGAACCTGACCCTGCAGGGAGTGGAGGAGGCTGAGAAGGATATCAGGGAGCATCACAGGGAGGAAGACAAGGTTCTGGTGGTCTTTTTGCCTGAGGTCCATGAGAGTCTGGCAGGCATCATTGCCGGGCGGGTGCGTGAGCATTATAACCGCCCTGCCTTTGTGCTGACAAGGGGAGAGGAGGGGGTCAAGGGCTCAGGACGCTCCATAGAGAGCTATCATATGTATGACGCTCTGACACAGGTCAGCGGGCTTTTGACCAAATACGGCGGACATAAGATGGCGGCGGGACTGTCCATGCGGGAGGAGGACGTGGAAAGGCTGCGGTATGAATTAAATCAAAAATGTGTTCTCGGCGAGGAGGATTTTATTCCGAAGATACATATTGATGTTCCCCTGCCCCTGGCATGTGCAGACGAGAGACTTGCGGGGGAGCTGGAGCTTCTGGAGCCTTTTGGTGTGGGGAATCCGAAGCCTTTGTTTGCCCAGAAGGGACTTGTGTTTGTGGCGGGAGTCAGAATGGGGAGTAGCGGAAACTGTGCGAGATTCCGGGTGCGCACACCGGAAGGAACCGTGGAACAGCTGGTGATGTTTCGGAGACTGGAGGAGTTTGAGGCCTTTCTGGAAGAGACCTATGGACCGGGCAGCACGAAGCGGCTGTACGGAGGTCGGGGGGATTTTCCGGTCTCTGTGGTGTACCAGCTTGGCCTCAACACCTATCGTGGCAGAACAGAAAAACAGATGATTCTCTTGTCGTTCTGTTGATAATATAAACATTATTTTTATTTTAGAATTAAATAATATTTTAGACACAATTTAGACACATTTATCTTTTATGATATATCTCAGATAGTTGAGAAAATCACTATCTCCCCCCTCATAAGAAAACGGAAAACTCCCGGCAGAACCGGGAGTTTTCTGGTTCCTGCTTTATTTTAACCGATTGAAAAATATGTATTTCATTCTGCTTGCGGAGAACCGTCCCCTCATTGTATATTATTAGTGATGCAGGACAGTTGATAAAAATTTGAAAATTGCGGATTATACTGTTGCTATCAGGGAAAGGGAGCGACGGATATGTATAAGATACTGATTGTGGACGATGAGCCGGATGTGGTCAGTCTGCTGAAGGATTATTTTGAACTCGGCGGTTATGAGACATACACCGCGTGCGATGGGGAGGAGGCCCTTGAGAGGATTCGAATCAAGCCGGATTTGATTTTACTGGACGTCAATATGCCGCGGATGGACGGACTTTCAGTATGTCAGAGAATCCGGGATCATGTGTCCTGCCCGATCCTGTTTCTCACGGCGAAGGTGGAGGATTCGGACAAAATCAGAGGTTTCGCGGCGGGAGGGGACGATTATATTGTCAAGCCCTTTTCCATCGATGAGCTGGGAGCGAGGGTGGCGGCACATCTGCGCAGGGAACACAGAAACACGTCGGAGGGAAGCATCTGTTTCTGGGGGAGGCTCGTTCTGGATTATTCAGCCAAGAGCGCTTCTGTGGAGGGCGCGGAGGTGGTCTTTACCAAGAAGGAATTTGAGATTTTGGAATTGTTGTCCTTAAACTGCGGACAGGTGTTTGACAAAGAGCGGATTTATGAAAAACTCTGGGGGTATGATGCGGAGGGAGACAGCAGCGTGGTGGCGGAGCATATCCGCCGTATCCGGGCAAAACTTAAGACGTGGGGAGAGGAATATCATGTGGGGACAGTCTGGGGAATCGGATATAAATGGATAAAGGATCAGAAGACATGAGGGCAAAGAAGAGATCCAATAACAGATCCAAGAGCAGATTAAACTCCTTAAAATGGGCATTGATTCCTTATATACCGGTGACTATGGCGATGGCGATTGCGGGGAGTTTTCTGATTGGGTTTTACAGCAATGATGCGCAGGAATGGTATGCGAATCGCTATGCGGACAGCCGGAGCGTATCTCCGCACTATGAGATGTTTGTGGACGAAACGGGAACTCTCGTCCATTCATATGTCGGCGGCAGACGGACCGTTTTCACCGAGTGGCAGTATCAGCTGGGATATGCGATTGTCAGCGGGGCACAGATGATTCTGATACCGCTGTGGGTGGTGTTGTGCATTGCGGCGATGGGGATTCTTTTTTATAAAAGGGAATTGGAGAAACCCATCGGAATTTTGATGGACGCCTCGGAGAAAATATCGGAGAATTGTCTGGATTTCAGTATAGAGCCGGTGAAGGAGAACGAGCTGGGGCAGTTGTGCCGTTCTTTTGAAAATATGCGATCCGCGCTGTATGAGAACAGCCAGAGGATGTGGAGCGTCATGGAAGGGCGCAAGCGTCTGAACGCGGCCTTTGCCCACGATATGCGAACACCGCTCACGGTCTTGAAGGGGTATACGGAGTTGTTGGCAAAGCATACGTCAGATGGAAAGATATCGGAGGCAAAGCTGGCGGAGATTCTTAACATGATGGAGGGACAGATCACAAGACTGGTGCGTTACACTCAGAAGATGGGCGCAGTCCAGAAACTGGAGGATATTGTGCCGGACCCTCATTATGTGTCATGGGAGGAGTTCAGAATGCGGTGCCGGGAGGCCGGGAAGGTGTTGGCGAAAGAGCGCCAGATATGGTTCTGGGGACAGTCCGATCAGGAGGTTTTGATGATTGACGAGGAGCTGGTGCTGGAGGTTTACGAGAATCTGGTGTCCAATGCCGCGCGATATGCCGCAAGCTGGATCAATATAGAAGTTGCGGTCTGTGACGGGACGCTTCGTCTGGTTGTGGAGGATGACGGCAAGGGATTTACGCCGGAGGCGTTAAACTGCGCGGCGGAACCTTTTTACAGGGAGAACACGGAGCCGGATCAGGAGCATTTCGGTCTGGGGCTGTATATCTGCAGGATGCTGTGTGAAAAAGGGAGAGGAGAGCTTCAGTTGGAGAACGGCGGCGCGGGTGCGAAGGTGACGGCGACATTTTCCATGGTGTAGAAAATATTTTGTTTGGAATATTTTGTTTCTGAGGTGAAGTTTTCTGAGGTAGGTAGATAAAAAATTGAAAATTGTTGTATAGAATGATGGTGCGGGTAAAACCGCACCATTTTTACGGTGTGCCGTAAGGCACACCGTGGGTGCACGCAGGGCGCACGGTTCCCGCGGTAAAGGCGGGGGAAAACGGTATTTTGAGAGGACGGAAAGGATGGGACAAATGGCGAACGAAACGGTAAACAAAATTGAGATCAGCCATGTAGACAAATTCTACGGAAGAAAACATGCGCTGAAGGATGTGAGTCTCACCATCGAGCAGGGGATGTTCGGGCTGTTGGGGAGAAACGGAGCGGGTAAGACCACGTTGATGAAGACGCTGGCTACACTGCACGGAAAACAAGGGGGCAGCATCAGCGTGTGCGGGATTCCTATTGAGAATGCGGCGCAGATCCGGGAAATTACCGGATATCTGCCGCAGGATTTCTCCATGTATCCGGGAATGACCGTGTATGAATGTCTCGATTATCTGGGGACGCTGTCCGGTATGGAGAAAACCCAAAGAAGAGAGCGGATCGATCCGCTTATTGCGCGGGTGAATCTGACGGAGCAAAGGGGCAGCAAGGTGAAGAGTCTGTCGGGCGGAATGAAGCGGAGACTGGGTATCGCGCAGGCGCTTCTGCACGATCCGAAAGTGCTGATCGTGGACGAACCCACGGCGGGACTTGACCCGGAGGAACGGATTCGATTTAGAAATCTTTTGTGCGAGGTGGCGGAGGAGCGGATTGTGATCTTGTCTACCCATATCGTGGGAGACATCGAGGCGACTTGTGAGCGGATTGCCATCATGAACCAAGGGGAGATTCTGTGGCGGGGGACTGTGACAGAGCTCATCGACGGCGCGAGAGGCCGGGTGTTCGCAGTGAAGATTCCCAAGGAGCTGCTGCCCAAAATCAAGGAAAATTATATTGTGGTGGGAATGTTGAAACAGCAGGAGCAAATCTGTGTGCGGCTGATTGCGGATACGTGCCCAGATCTTCCGGGGGCGGAGGCCGCAGAGCCAAACTGTGAGGACGCCTATATGTACTGTCTATACCGCAGCGGATGTGAACTGGCGGAGCAGGTCTGAATGCGCACGGGATCAAAATGATAGGAGGCAGGGATACTGATATGTTATTTGTAAAAGAGTGTAAAAAGACTGTTTTTTCTCTGACATTTTGGCTGTATGTCATCACGGTGGTCATCATGTACGGAAGTCAGTTCGGGGAGGTGTTGGATGGTCCGCTCACACCGCCCAGAGAGGGAAGCGGAAATTACGGCACCGTCGTGAAGGAGGAGCCGGAGATTCTGATGCCCGCGGCGGTGGAGGGACTGGTGGCAGAGTATCTGAGGGGCAGTTATATTGCGTATCCGTTCATGTTTTACAAAGAGGTAAAGCTGTCGGCGGATAAGACTGCGCAAATGGCCGGTATCATTGAAAAGCTGACAGGCATATCGGCGGAGGAACTGAACGGCTTTGCGGAATATGAGGAAGCGGGGATGCAGGTATATTTGGACGAAAACGGGCAGGAGCACTGGGAGTACAGGGAGGCGACGCTGCCTGAGATCCATATGCCCGAGAACTTGACATATGAGCGCTTCCGGGAGCTGATGCAGGAGGCGGATAAGCTGATTGGGGGAGGCTCCCAATACAGTGAGCAATTTCTGATGGGCAATTTCTCACGAATCCCTATGGATTATGAGGAGGCGCTTGCGGAGTACGAAGGTGTTGTAGCCGACTCCAATATCGCTTCCGCCTATACCAGACTCTTCTGTGATTATCTGGGCATTGTGCTCTCGGTACTGCCGGTGTTCGTGTGCGTCTCTCTGTGGATGATGGACAGGAGAGCTCATATGGAGCCGCTTGTCTATGTGAGAAGCTGCTCTTCCGTGAAAATCGTGGGAACGAGGTATCTTGCGTTGGTGGTCTGCATGAGTATTCCGGTGTTTTTGACCTATCTCCACGGTATGTGGAATGTAGTGGGACTTTATCCGGATAAACACTTTCATTGGGGGCAGGCATTTGGATTGATGGCGCTGTGGCTGTTTCCGGGGATTCTGATTGTCTCGGCGCTTGGAGCGCTGCTCTCGGAACTTGCTTCGCCGCTGGTCGTGATCTTTCTTCAGGCGGCATGGTGGTTTATGAGCATTTCCACAAACCGGCTCACGGGCAGCATTACCAAATGGACGCTTGTCATCCGTCACAACAGCCTGTACGGAACGGAAGTGTTCAGGAGCCAGTTCGGGAATTTTGTGGTGAACCGATGCGCTTATATCGCATTGTCCCTATTGTGCGTGGGGCTCACCATGTTCCTGTATGACAGAAAACGGAAGGGAGTGTTGATTCTTGGCAGAAGAAATGACCACAGGAAGGAAAGGAAAGCAAATCAATAATTACGGTAAAATCATAGCCGTCAATCTGAAGTATCACTTTGGGATGCATCTGGCCGCGGCTGTGGCGGTATTCGTACTCACGCTTCTGCTGTTTAATATTACTGCGCTGAGTCCCAAGGCGGCGGCCCAGCCCATTGAGTTTATGCTGTGCTGGACGGGGATGGTGCTGTTGACACCGGTGTTCTGGCCGGAGCGGGATCCGGTGATCCGGGATGTGGTCCGCGCCAAGAGGGCGGACTATTTGAAAGTATGTCTGATTCGTGTGGTCTATTCCATACTTACGCTGATTGTCTTAAATACAGCTTTTGTGGGGCTCATGCGCGTGCGGGAGAGTCAGGTGTCCTTGCAGCATGTGCTCTGCGCCGTGGCCACGGCGTTCTTTCTGGGGGCTGTCGGGTTCACCGGATCGGGCATCATAGATAACACCGTGGTGGGGCATATGATTGCGCTGATGTACTATATGGCCAATTACGGACTGAAGGACAAACTCGGAGTATTCAACCTCTTTTCCATGTATATGAACGGAAGCTGTCGGGAGAAGTGGTGGCAGATAGCGGGAGGGATCGCACTGATCGCGGTGACGTTCGTCGTGAGGCGGTGGCGAGACACGCGGTAGAAAACGCTGGTACTAAGATTGTATATTTTACGGTCTTAGTACCAGCGTTTTTATTGGAGCATGATAGAAAATATTTTCCTGCCCGGGCTGTTTTAGGCTGAACTGTTACTATCTGGCCGGTTATTTGAAAAAAAGAGTGGTAGAAACTGTCAAAAGGGAGTAAAATAGATATCGTATAATTGGGTATATATGTGCAGGAAAGGGCAGAACCAGATGAAATCAATGGAGCCAATGGAATCGGAATCAAAAGAATCAAAGGGGATGTTTTTGTCAAAGCTGCTGGACAGAGTCGAGTATGATTGTGTGCAGGGGAGCGTGGATCGCACAGTGAGCGGGGTGGTTTATGACTCCCGCAAAGTGGAGCAGGGATGTCTCTTTATCTGTATTCAGGGTGCGAACTTTGACGGGCATGATTTTGCGCTTCAGGCGGCGGAGCAGGGAGCCGGAGCACTGGTAGTATCGAAGGATGTGACAGAACTTGACGGTCTGGACGTGGCAGTTATCCGTGTGAAGGACACGCGCTACGCCATGGCTTTTATCTCGGCGGCGTGGTTCGGACACCCTGCGGAGAAACTCAAGACTATCGGCATCACCGGCACCAAGGGTAAGACTACCTCAACCTATCTGGTGAAATCCATTCTGGAGCACGCAGGTTATCGGGTGGGACTCATCGGCACCATTGAGATTATCATCGGGGAGAAGCATATCCATGCGGATAACACCACCCCGGAGTCCTATCTGCTGCAGGAATACTTTGCCGAGATGGCGGAGGCGGGCATGGATGCAGTGGTGATGGAGGTGTCGTCTCAGGCACTGATGCTGCATCGCACTCAGGGATTTGTTTTTGATTATGGGATTTTCACCAATCTGGAGCCGGATCATATCGGCCCCAATGAGCATAAAGATTTTGAGGATTATCTGCACTGCAAATCCCTGTTGTTCAGACAATGTCTGGTGGGAATCGGCAACGGGGATGATGTGCATTTTGACCGGGTGATGGCGGGACATACTTGCAGCCTGGAAAGTTTCGGCATGGGGGAGCAGTGTTCTATCCGGGCGGAGGGACTGCGACTGATACACAAGCCCGGAGAATTGGGTGTGGCCTTTCATGCGGCTTTTGCGGGTGAGGACGGATATGACGTGGAGGTGCCCACGCCGGGGCGTTTCAGTGTGTATAATGCGCTGACGGCAATCGCCATCTGCAGACATTTCCGGGTGAATGCGGAGGATATTAAAAAGGCGCTTCTGGCTGCCCATGTGAAGGGGCGGATCGAGATGGTAAAGGTGTCTGAGGATTTCACTCTGTTGATCGATTATGCCCACAATGCCATGGCGCTGGAGAGTCTTCTCACGACGCTGCGGGAATATCAGCCCCACAGACTGGTGTGTCTCTTTGGATGCGGAGGAAACCGGGCCAGATCACGGCGATTTGAGATGGGTGAGGTCAGCGGAAGACTGGCGGATCTGACGGTTATCACATCCGACAATCCTCGCTTTGAGGAGCCTCAGGACATCATTGAGGATATTAAGACGGGTATTGCCAAAACCGACGGGAAATATGTGGAGATCTGCGACCGCAGGGAGGCGATACGCTATGTCATCAATCACGGCGAGCCCGGGGATATCGTGGTGCTGGCGGGCAAGGGACATGAGGATTACCAGGAGATAAAGGGTGTGAAATATCCCATGGACGAGAGAGATATCATCCGGGATATTCTCGAGCAGCGGTAAGCTGGAAATAATAGGCTGTAAATAGTAAGCTGTAAATAGTAAGCTGAGAATAGTAAGAGGAAAACGGTAAGAGGAAAAGCGGTGCGGGAACAGTATGCGGATATCATTGTGGATATCTCCCACGAAAAATTGGATAAATCCTTTCAGTATCGGGTGCCTCCGCATCTGCGGGACCGGCTGGAGCCGGGGATGTGCGTGCAGATTCCTTTCGGAAACGGCAACAGGTTGATCAAGGGTTATGTGCTGGCGGTGGGGGATGAGTGCAAGTTTGATCCGGCCCGCACCAAGGAACTTTTGGGGATTGCCGAAAAGGACGCGGATGCCACCGGAAGGATGGTGGCTCTGGCGGCGTGGATACGGCAAAATTACGGCTCCACCATGATACAGGCATTAAAGACAGTGCTCCCGGCCAAAAAGACTGTGAAGAAGCAGGAGAAGCGCTTTGTGGAGGTGCGTATGAACCGGGAAGAGCTCCGCTCCCTGTTGGGCGAGAGCCTGCGAAAGAAACAGCCGGCCAAGGCCAGATTGCTGACGGCGCTCCTGGAGCAGTGGGAGGAGACGGCCGGGGCTATACCCTATCAATGGATTACCGGGAAGCTGAATGTGGCGGCAGGCACCGTCAATAGTCTGGAAAAGGCTGGGGCTATCCGCGTAGTCACCACAGAGCAGTTTCGCAATCCGGTCAGATTTTCGGAGGAAGCCGCTCGCGAGAGGCGGCGACTCAGCCCGGATCAGCAGCATATCGTGGATGCGGTGCTGGGGGATTTTGACGAAGGGAATCCGGGTACTTATCTGATACACGGCATCACCGGCAGCGGTAAGACGGAGGTCTATATGGAGCTGGTGGAGGGGGTGCTGAAAAGAGGAAAACAGGCCATTGTGCTCATACCGGAGATTGCTTTGACTTATCAGACCCTGCTGCGATTCTACAGGCGTTTCGGCGACCGGGTCAGCATCCTGAATTCCACGCTTTCTCCCGGGGAAAAATATGATCAGTGTGAGCGGGCAAAGCGGGGGGAGATCGATGTGATTATCGGCCCCAGATCCGCGCTGTTCACACCTTTTCCGAATATTGGTCTGATTGTTATGGACGAGGAGCATGAGGGGAGCTATAAGAGCGAGAGTACGCCCAAGTATCATGCAAGGGAGACCGCCATGGAAGTGGCAAGGCTTCACGGAGCCAGCGTGGTGCTGGGGTCGGCCACTCCTTCGCTGGAATCTTATTATCGGGCAAAGCGGGGGGAATATAAGCTTTTCACCTTGCGGGAGCGTTTGACGGGAGGAAGCCTTCCCGCGGTTTACACCGTGGATTTGCGGGAAGAATTAAAGAGTGGAAACCGCTCTATTTTCAGCGTGAAGCTGCAGGAGCTTCTGGCGGACAGACTGGGCAGGGGACAGCAGAGCATGCTGTTTCTAAACCGCAGAGGATATGCGGGATTTGTGTCCTGCAGAGCCTGTGGAGAGGTGATGAAATGTCCTCATTGTGATGTGTCTCTGGCGGAGCACAGAGACGGGCGGCTGGTCTGCCATTACTGCGGATACAGCCAGCCGAAGCCGAAACTCTGCCCCAAATGCGGTTCCCGATATATTCTGGGCTTTCGGGCGGGAACACAGCAGATCGAGGAGAAGCTGCGGGAATTGTTTCCGGGAGTGCGGACGCTGCGCATGGACGGCGACACCACAAAGACAAAGGACAGCTATGAGAAAATTTTGTCTGCCTTTGCCAACGAGGAGGCGGATGTGCTCATCGGCACACAGATGATTGTGAAAGGTCATGATTTTCCCAAGGTCACGCTGGTGGGAATCCTGGCGGCGGATCTGTCCCTGAGCGCGGCGGACTATCGGGCGGGGGAGCGAACCTTTCAGCTTCTGACTCAGGCGGTGGGCCGGGCCGGTCGGGGAGCGGCTGCCGGAGAGGCTGTGATCCAGACCTACCAGCCGGAGCATTACGCCGTGACCCGTGCAGCAAAACAGGATTATGAAGGATTTTATCAGGAGGAGGTCTTGTACCGGGAGTTGGGCGGATATCCCCCTGCGGCTCATATGCTGGCAGTGCAGATTTTTGCCGCGGAGGAGCCTGCGGGAGCGGAGCTGGCCGGAAAACTCGCGGATGCGGTGCGGGGAGAAGGTGCGGCGGTGCTGGGCCCTGCGGCGGCATCCATCGGCAAGATCAATGATATTTACCGTTTTGTGTTTTATGTAAAGCATGAGGATTACGGACAGTTGGTGCGTGTCAAGGATCAGCTGGAGGAGCTGCTTTTGCGGTGGCAACTTGGAAACGGGCAGGTGCAGTTTGATTTTGACCCGATGCATTGTCTATAATAAAACAGGAGAAAAATAAAAATCAGGATAAAACAAAACCGGAGCGATACTTCGGGAGGAGGAAGAGAATGGCAATCAGAAATATCCGTGAATACGGGGATGAGGTACTGAGTAAGAAATGCAAGGAAGTGACAGAGATGACGCCCCGCACAAGGGAGTTGATCGAGGACATGCTGGAGACCATGTATGAGGCCAATGGAGTGGGACTCGCGGCTCCTCAGGTGGGGATTTTAAAGCGCGTCGTGGTCATCGACGTGACCGGCGAGGATCCCTATATTATGATCAATCCCCGCATCGTGGAGAGCAGCGGGGAGCAGACCGGTCCGGAGGGGTGTCTGAGCCTGCCGGGCAAGAGCGGTGTGGTCACTCGGCCCAATTATGTGAAGGCTGTTGCTCTGGACGTGAATATGAAGCCCTATGAGGTGGAAGGGACGGAGCTTCTGGCCCGCGCCATCTGCCATGAGCTGGATCATCTGGACGGGCATATGTATGTGGAGAAGGTAGAGGGCGAGTTACAGGATGTGACCGCCGATGACACGGAAGATTAGGCCGTTACCGGAATAAGGCTCAGAATCAGTATCGGAATCAGAATATGGTATTAAAAGAACGGAACACAGGAGGGTGCAGGCGGATGAAAATTGTATTTATGGGAACCCCGGATTTTGCCGTAGGAGCGATGGAGGCTCTGCTGGAGGCCGGGCATGAGATTACACTGGCTGTGACCCAGCCGGACAAGGCGAAAGGGCGCAGCGGACAGCTGCAGGCGCCGCCCGTGAAGGAATGTGCGTTAAAGCATCAGATTCCAGTGCTGCAGCCGCGGCGGATCAAGACGCCCGAGGCCATAGCCGAGCTGAAGAAATATGAGGCGGATGTGTATATTGTGGCGGCCTTTGGACAGATTCTCTCTCAGGAGATTCTGGATATGCCAAAGTATGGCTGTCTGAACATTCATGCATCGCTGCTTCCCAAATACAGAGGCGCATCCCCCATTCAGCATGTGATTATCGATGGCGAGTCGGAGACCGGCGTCACGATCATGCAGATGGATGCAGGGATTGACACGGGAGATATGCTCTATAAAAAGAAAATTCCCATTGAGGATACGGACACTTATGAGACTCTGCATGACAAACTCACAATTTTGGGAGGAGAAGCCATAAAAGAGGCATTGGACTTGCTGGAAGAAGGGAAGCTGGTGCCTGAGAGGCAGGATGATGCGGCAAGCTGTCATGCACCCTTGATCGAGAAGCAGATGGGGCATCTGGACTTTGCCCGAAGCGCTGTGACCTTGGATCGCCTGATACGGGGAGTGACGCCATGGCCCAGTGCATATACTTCGTATAAAGGTAAACAGTTGAAAATATGGAGGGCCGTGCCTGTGGAGGATGCCGAAACGGCGCGCAAAACAGCATTACAGAGCGTTCCCGGGACTATTTTAGATACGGATAAAGACTCTGTGCTGATATCCTGCGGACAGGGCGCACTGCGCGTGCTGGAGCTGCAGCTGGAAGGAAAGAAGCGCATGAGTGCCCATGATTTTTTGCTGGGAGTAAAGATGGAGCCGGGGGAGATGCTTGGCTGCTGATATTGCTAAGGAGGTAAAGAAATGTTTTGGGGATATGGTTTATATTTTGATCCTACCTATTGGCTGGTGCTGCTGGGTATGGTGATCTGTCTGGCGGCCAGTGCATTGGTGAATTCCACGATGAATAAATATAAGAAAGTGCCTGCTTCTACCGGCATAAACGGCGCGGAGGCGGCAAGGAGGATTCTGAACGACGAGGGACTTTATCAGGTGCAGATAGAGTGTCTGCAGGCTGATGCGGGGGATCACTACGACCCCAGGAGTGACACTGTCCGTCTGTCATATGATGTGTATCACGGAGTCTCCGTCACGGCGGTGGCTGTAGCGGCCCACGAGTGCGGCCATGCCATTCAGCATGCAAAGTCTTATTCGCCCCTGAATGTCCGTTCTGCCATGGTGCCGGTGGTGAATATCGCCAGCAATCTCGGACTGCCGTTGATTGTGCTGGGGGTGTTTCTTGGCTGGAATCAGGTGCTGATTCAGATCGGTATCTGGGCGTTTGTGCTGGCTGTGCTGTTTCAGCTGGTGACGCTGCCGGTGGAATTCGATGCATCCCGCAGGGCGGTGGCGAAGATTTCTCAGTATGGGCTGCTCTCGGAGCAGGAAAATGCGGGCTGCAAAAAAGTGCTCACGGCAGCGGCGTTGACTTATGTGGCGGCAGCGGCAGCAGCCATATTGCAGCTTTTGCGTCTGCTTATTCTGTTCGGCGGCGGAAGACGCAGAAACGATTGAGCAATTTGATGACGGTAATCTGACGGGGAAGGTACGGGAGACGTGGCGGAAAATACCAGAGAGATAGTGTTGGACACTTTGCTCGCCTTAGAGCGCGGAGAGGAACTTTCTCACCGGCTGATCCGGGCGGTGTTGGATAAATATAATTATTTGGAGGAGCGGGATAAGGCGTTTATCAAGCGCCTGACGGAAGGGACCATTGAGAGGCAGACGGAGCTGGATTATTATCTGGACGCCTGCTCCAGCGTGCCCGTGCGTAAGATGAAGCCTCTGATACGCTGTCTGATGCGCATGAGTGTCTATCAACTGCTCTACATGGATAATGTGCCGGACAGCGCGGTTTGCAACGAGGCCTGTAAACTGGCGCAGAAGAGGAAATTCAGCAGCCTGAAGGGCTTTGTAAACGGCGTGCTCCGGGGGATTGCCAGACAGAAGGGAAATCTGCCGATGCCGGATCGGACGGCGGCCCCGTTGGAATACCTGTCCGTGAAATATTCCATGCCTCTCTGGTTGGTGCAGCTCTGGACGGATGCCTATGGCGCAGAGCGCACGGAGAGAATATTGAGGGGACTTTTGGACATTCATCCGGTGTCGCTGCGGTTTTCTACGAATATATCTGAAGAAGAGCATGGGAAGCTAGTGCGGGATATGGAACAGGCGGGTGCGGTTTTGCGTCAAAGTTCTCTGCTGCCCTGTAGTTATATGGTGGAAAATACGGAGAATATCGCCAGGCTGCCGGGATTTACCCAGGGGAAATTTGTGGTGCAGGACGCAAGCTCTGCCATGGCGGTGGAAGCCGCGGGCATAAAGGCGGGAGATTTTGTGCTGGACATCTGTGCCGCGCCCGGGGGGAAGAGCATCTTTGCCGCGGAGAAGACCGGGGCGGGCGGCAGAGTGCTGGCCCGGGATGTGTCCGGGAAAAAGACAGACCTGATTGAAGAAAATATAGAACGAATGGGAATGACAAATATCACGGTGGAGGTACATGACGCCACGGAGTCGGATGAATCCATGCATGGCAGGGCGGATGTGGTGCTGGCGGATGTGCCGTGCTCAGGACTGGGTGTTCTGGGCAAGAAGCGGGATATCAAGTATCGCGTGAGCCCGGAGAAGCTTCTGGCGCTGGAAGAGCTGCAGCGCGCCATTATCGAAAGCTGCTGGCAGTATGTCAGGCCCGGCGGGAGATTGCTGTACAGTACCTGTACCATCAATCCCGCGGAGAATGAGAATATGGTACGCTGGATTTTGGAGCAATTTCCCTTTGAGCTGGAAGAGCAGCGTCAGTTTATACCGGGGGAGGACGAGACGGATGGCTTTTATTATGCCAGACTGCGGAGAAAATGAGTCATTCTTTATCTGACGGAGTATGATAAAGAATTTGACGAAGGAGAACGGAATGGAATCAGATATCAAATCCCTGTCGCTGGAGGAGCTTACGCAAGAACTTGCGGCCTGCGGGGAGAAGGCTTTTCGGGCAAAGCAGATGTATGAATGGATGCATGTGAAGCTGGCCAGAGATTTCAGTGAGATGACGAATCTCTCCAAGGAGCTGCGGGAGCAGTGCGGGAGTCGCTATCGCTACACGGCCCTGGAGGCAGTGCGTGTGCAGGAATCTAAGATAGACGGCACAAAAAAGTATTTATTCAAACTTTCTGACGGCAATATGGTGGAGAGTGTGTGGATGCGCTACCGGCACGGAAATTCCGTGTGCATTTCCTCTCAGGTGGGATGCCGCATGGGCTGCAGATTCTGCGCCTCCACTCTGGACGGACTGGAGAGAAATCTTCTTCCATCGGAGATGCTGGATCAGATTTATGCCATCACGAAACTCACCGGAGAGCGGGTGTCCAATGTGGTGGTGATGGGAACCGGGGAGCCGCTTGACAATTATGAGAATCTTCTGAAATTCATACGGATGCTCACGGATGAGAATGGACTGCATATCAGCCAGCGGAATGTCACCGTGTCAACCTGCGGCATCGTGCCCCGCATGCGCCAGCTCGCAAAGGAGCGGCTGCAGATTACTCTGGCATTGTCCCTCCACGCTGTCACGGACGAGAAGAGACGGCAGCTCATGCCCATTGCCAATCAGTATTCCATCGGGGAACTTATGGAGGCCTGCCGGTATTATTTTGAGGAGACAGGAAGAAGAATCACTTTTGAATATTCTCTGGTGGGAGGAGTCAATGATACAGATAAGGACGCCGAAAGACTTGGCGCGTTGGCCGCGCCCCTCGGCTGCCATGTGAATCTGATTCCGGTGAATCCCATAAAAGAGCGGGATTTCGTGCAGTCGGAGGCCGCCAGGATCAGGGCGTTTAAAGATAAACTTGAAAAGAAACAAATAAATGTCACCATTAGAAGAGAAATGGGACGTGATATCGACGGCGCATGCGGGCAGCTCAGACGCAATTATAAAAACACCTAAAACATCTTATAAAATTAAGGGGTTTGGGTGTTTTGTTTTTGGAGAAAAATAAAGAAAAAAGGGAAATAGGATGAATAAGAATATATACACACTGATTGGAAAATTTGAATGTTACGGAAATATTATGGTGACTGTTATAATAAAAGATAACGGAGTTGATTGCGTTATACCTGAGTTTGAATACTAGTGGAGGGAAGATTACTCCGCATATGATGCGCCATTTATATGCCACGGTTCTTTACCAGGTGTCAGGACACGATGCTACTTTTGTTCAGGAACAACTGAGACATAGTAATGTAAATACAACACTTGGAACTTATGCAGCAGGAGATAGCAGAAGTTATGAAGTTTTAGAAAATATGTAAAGAACTATTACTGTAGGATAGAAGTGTATGGTATAATAAGGAAGGATGATTTTTATGCTGAGAGCAATAGAATTCAAAGATAAAAGATTTAGAGCCAAAGAAGATAAGAAAGCTGGAAAATGAATTAAAGTTGATGGAAAAATAGAGAGATGAAAGTCTGATTTCAAGGAATAAAAAGGAGGTGAAATATAGTGAATTATTATATTGCAGATACACATTTTGGACACGATAATATCCGAAGAATGTCAAATAGACCATTCAATACAATAGAAGAAATGGACAAGACTATTATTGATAACTGGAATAGTAGAGTAACAGATAATGATGATGTGTATATATTAGGTGATTTTTCATATAAGTGTGAAGATCCAATTTTATACCTAAAGCAGTTAAAAGGACGAAAACATTTAATAATTGGTAATCATGATGGGAAGTTACTTAAAAATCCTGCTTGTATAGACTATTTTGTAGAGATTGTTGATATGAAAATGGTTAATGATAATGGTACTCAGATTGTTTGCTGTCATTATCCTATGGTTGAATGGAATGGATATTATAGGAATGTTCTGCATTTTTATGGGCATATCCATAACAATTTTGATAATGAGACTAATCAATATATCTCTAAAGTTAAAAATGCTTATAATGTTGGTGTAGATATTATTGGGTTTATGCCAAGAACTTTGAAAGAAATTTTAGAGAGTAAAAATAGTTTATGAAGCGTGATAAAATTTGATTTTTATTGGCGGCATAAGTTGTGTGATTTACTATAAATGAGTATGTTATTTACCCGATAGAAAACTGTTTTGTTCTTGGAATAAATACATTAAATTATTGGCCAACTATATACGCAAGGTCAGAGCGGATATATCCTGTTTCATCTTCAATAAGTATTTGATACCATTCTTTTCCATCCGATTCTTTTACTGTATTAACAAGCAAGATTTTCGTGCCACGTTTTACCGTTCCAATAATGCTAGAAGAACTCTCGGGAGCAGAGCGCACCTTTACAAATGTAGCAGTGGTTTGAATATATGTGTCACCATCGCCACCATCATTATTAATTGATTCTTTGCTATTTTTAGTTCCTGATTCAGCAGTAGATATGCTCTCAACAATTTGTAATTTATTTTCTAACTGCTGTACTTGATCTTTAAGAGCAGCATTTTCCTCTGCTAAAGAATTGTATTCTGATATTTTATCTCTCAGTGAATCTATTTGACTTTGTAATGTGTAATTTTCATTCTGTAGTTCACTATTTATCTGTGCCAAATTGTTATATGCATCAGATAAAGTATCTATTTGTGTCTGTAAATCTAGGATGTTTTCAATTTTTATAGAATCATTAGATTGCTTACTATTTCCTGATATAAGATTTTCAAAAAATACACACCCAAATGCTCCAACTATAACGCTTAGAATAATA
>JAIDDH010000148.1:9547-47533 GCA_029055435.1 Acetatifactor sp. | reverse complement strand
GTCCATTATAAAGGAGTGAGTGACAGACTTAAATCTGGTATGGGTATATGAACTGGAATTTACTTTGGCATTTTAGATGGTGTCACATGGAGCTTGAATTTTGCCTTGTAACTAAAAACAATTTATGGTACAATATCCACAAGCAAAGAAAACATTTTATGTTCTGGCATATCTTATAGGGTTGTTGCCCTTTCTTGCAGGCAGGCATCTGCCGAAACTCCTTGCTTACAACTAAATAACCGCAGGGAGGAAATTGCCTCTCTGTCCGAAAACGAAAGAGAGGTATTCAAATGGAACGACAAACCGACACGAGAGACTCGATACAATCGGAGATGATGGAGAAATCTTGCTATATTGCAGCAATTCCGGAGGATTATCAGCTCAATTTAAGCGATTTTGCGTTATTTCTGTCAGTCATGAAAGTGAAAGAGGCCTATGCAGATGTTTTAAGCATCATTATGGACGAGCCTGAATTGGAACTGAAAGAGGTAAAGGTAGAACAGGTTATTTTGAACAGGTCCGGCAAGCGTGCCATACGCCTCGATGCATGGGCGCTTGACAGGGAAGACCGCCAGTTTAATATGGAGATGCAGAACAGCGTGACTGGCGATAATGTACGCAAGCGCTCCCGATTCTATCAAAGCCTGATCGATACCCCTGTATTGAAGGCGGGAAAAGAGACTCGCTATAAGAATTTACCCTCTACAGTCATAATCTTTATTACACAGGATGATATCTTTGGAAAAGATCTTGCCAAGTATACCTTTAGTGAATGTTGCGAAGAGATTCCCGATCTGCCTCTGGAAGATGGTACAAGGAAAATTTTTGTGAATATGACAAGTCGAAATGGCAGGCCGGATCTGGTAAGTTTATTGCAATACATGAAAAATACAACACTGGACAATCCGGATATTCTTGTGAAAGATGAACGTATCCTGGACTTGGATCGAATTGTTGGTGAGGTAAAGCAATCAGAGGAATGGGAGGCGGTCAAGATGAATATTCTGGAGATTGGGCTGCAACAGGGTATTGAACAGGGGATGGAGCAAGGTATGGTGCGTGGCATGATAGAGACATGTCAAGACTTAGGCATATCGCAGAGCGAAACGCTGATTAAACTGATAGAGAAATTTTCTATGGGAGAGGATGCTGCCAGAGAGCAGTTGGAAAAATATTGGCGTTAATTCAAAGGCTATATTAATAGATGCCAGAGAGGGGTGTTTACACACCCTCTTGTGAAGCGGGCAGGAGGTATATATGAAATTCGAGTTGATGGCGTCCATGATGTGCGCGAATTACGGTAATTTGGAAAAGGAAGTAAGAGATTTGGAGCAGGCGGGTATAGATTCCTTCCATATTGATATTATGGACGGAAGATATGTGCCGAATTTTGCCATGTCTTTGAACGATATGGCCTATATCAGATCGGCGACCGATCTGCCGTTGGATGTGCATTTGATGCTGGAGCATCCCAATAACAATATCCAGCTATTTACAGAGAAACTCCGTCCGGGGGACACGATTTATATACATCCGGAGGCGGAGTATCATCCCTCCACTACTCTGCAAAAAATCATCAATGCCGGGCTCACTCCGGGCATTGCCATCAACCCGGGCACCAGCGTGGAAACTGTGCTTGAGATGCTGCGCATTGTGAAGAAGGTGCTGGTAATGGCAGTAAATCCGGGCAATGCCGGACAGATGTTCATGCCCTACGTGGGTAAAAAGATTATGAAGCTTTTATCGTTAAAAGACGAGATGGATTTTGAGATTTATTGGGACGGCGCCTGTGGAGAGGACAAGATCAGAACCTTTGCGCCAAGGGGAATTAAAGGCTTTGTGCTTGGAACGACGCTGCTGTTTGGAAAAGAGGAGTCCTACAGCGATGCAATTAAAAGACTGAGAGAAATGGAGATCGAGATGTAGTATGAATGTGGCATTGATTCTGGCCGGGGGAACCGGCAGCAGGCTTGGCGCGGATGTTCCCAAGCAGTATCTGGAGGTTGCAGGACGCCCCATCATTGCCTATTGTCTGGAAACGATGACAGAGCATGCCGGAATCGATGCGATTCAGATTGTGGCGGAAGAGATGTGGCGGCCGTTGATCCGGAAGTGGGCGGGGGAAAAGCTGAAAGGTTTTTCTGAGCCGGGCAGAAATCGTCAGATGTCCATTCTGAACGGTCTGGAGGATATCAAAACGTATGCTTCCGATGAGGCGGTGGTGTTGATCCATGACGCAGCGAGGCCTTTGGTCTCTCCGCAGACCATTGCGGCCTGTATAGGAGGCTGTGTGGAACATGAGGGAGTCATGCCCGCTCTGCCGATGAAAGATACGGTTTACTATGGCGTTTCCGGCAGAATTGATGCCCTGCTGGACAGAAGTCGGGTGATTGCAGGACAGGCGCCGGAGGCATTTCGTCTGGGACGCTATTATCAGGCAAACCGGGCGCTTTCGGAGGAACAGCTGCTGGCGATAAACGGTTCCACGGAGCCGGCCATCATGGCGGGCATGGATATCTGCTATATCGCCGGCGATGAGCGCAACTTCAAAGTGACTACGAAGGAAGATCTGGAGCGGTTTGGCCGGATTGTCGGCGATGGGGAGGACAGTAGGAAATGAAAGCGTATGTGCTGCACGGGATTGGTGATTTGCGGTATGAGGATGTGGAATTGCCTGTTTTAGAGGAGAAGACCGTTCTGGTTCAGGTGCGGGCAGTGGGTATCTGCGGCTCGGATATTCCCCGGATCTATCGGACGGGAGCCTACTCTCATCCATTGATTCCGGGCCATGAGTTTGCGGGAGTTGTGGCTGAGGTTGGCCCCGATGTGGATCGGGCATGGCTGAATAAGCGGGTGGGTGTGTTTCCCATGATACCCTGCAAGGAATGTCCTCAGTGTCAGAAGAAGCAATATGAAATGTGCCAGAATTATAATTATCTGGGCTCTCGGACGGACGGGGGCTTTGCGGAGTATGTGCGTGTTCCGGTGTGGAATCTGATAGAGCTGCCGGATAATGTAAGTTTTGAACAGGCGTCTATGCTGGAGCCTGCGTCAGTTGCTGTACATGCCGTCCGCGGGATACAGATAAGCGCAGAGGAATCTGCTGCGGTGTGTGGGCTCGGGACGATAGGGCTTTTGCTTGTGATGTTTTTGCAGAGCGTAGGAGTGAAGAACATTTATGTGATTGGCAACAAGGATATGCAGCGGAAGATGGCGATGGAACTGGGCGTGCCCGGAGATCATTTCTGTGATGCCCGGGAGCAGGATGTGGTGAGCTGGATGAATTCTGCCACTGACGGGCAGGGAGTAGATGTCTTTTTTGATTGTGTGGGTAAAAGCCAGGTGATAGAGGAGGCCATTCAATGTGTCTGTGCCGGAGGAAGAATCATGCTGGTGGGCAATCCGGCGTCAGATGTGCACCTGGAGAAAAATCTTTATTGGAAGATCCTGCGGAGACAGCTGACGCTGAAAGGAACCTGGAATTCCTCTTATACGCAGGATGCGGAGGATGACTGGCACTTTGTCCTGAATGCCATTCAGGACGGACGGATTCATCCTGAGCAGCTGATCACCCATCGCTTTGCGCTGGCTGAGCTGTCTCAGGGGATGGAGTGCATGCGGGATAAAACGGAAGAATATGTAAAGATGACAGCGGTCTTATAGGGCCGCTATCATTTTTTGAATGCGATGGATGTAGGTGTGTTGTTCGCATACTTTGCGGTATCCGTTCTCTGCAATCTGTCTGCGTGCATCCTCATGTTCCAGATAGTAGGCGCATTTCTCCACAAGCTCCTCCATACTTGAGTAGGCTTCTAAATCCGTGCCGATGTCGAAGTATTCCGGCAGCTCCGCCTGGAAATTGGTCATCAGAAAACCGCCGCAGCCCAAGATATCAAAAATGCGCAGAGGGAGCCCCGTCTGTATGGGTTTGATGGTCATGTTCAGGTTGATTTTGCTTAAATGAAAAATCTTGGGCATTTCTGTCAGACTGGCCACAGGGCCGTGTGTCTGGACGCCCTGCAATGCGGAAGTATCGCTGCCGGTAAACAAATCCACGGAAAAGTATTTGGACAGTGTATTCAGTGTCCGCGCGCGTTCCGTCTCGGCAATCTGCATGCCGATATAGCTGTGGGCTGCCACATAGCGGTCGGAAGCGGTCACGGCATCTTCTATCGTATAAAAATCCTTCGCACAGGTTTTGATAGCGGCGGCCACTTCGTCGGTTATGGCGTCCTCCACCAGATTATATCCATATATTTTGAGAGAGGCTTCCACACAGGCGTCAATATATCCTTTTGTGTGATCAGGAAGATTTTTCAGACCGCGCAGGGGATTTTTTTCATTGTAGAGAGAGCCCACAAAGGAAATGTCTGTGCTGTAATTTTCCCGGTCTTTCCCTGAGATAGACGCTACTACTTTATCAAAGCGCTCTGTGCAGGAAGCCAGAGGCAGATAGTGTGTGCCGTCTGGATTGTAGGGAGCAAAGAATTGATACTGTGCGTGGTCAAACAGGAAGATGTGATTGGTGTCATAGCACATAGACCTTGCAAAGAGCTCAGGCACCGGAGCGTCTACGGTCCAGCACAGATACCGGGTCCGATATATATGGCAGATTTCTGCAACGGCGGGATAAAAGTTGATGCTGAAGACAAAGAGAGGGTGCTCTGATTTCAGGACATTTTCAACCAGACGCACACGGTCTGCGGGGGAGAGTTTCTTTTCCGTGATTTCCGTGCGTTCCTCCAGAACAGTCAGTCCCAGTTTTTGAAAGGCTGAGATGACATCCGGTTCACAAATGCTGCCGTAACGATATACTAATATTTTCATTCAACTCTTGCTCCTGTAAGCTGTTTGTATAATGTTTACATATAGAGAAATAAATATGGATATATTATACTTTACTTTTGACTGAGCTTCAAGGGTGGAGGTGTTTCCGGACTATATTAATTTTGTGCACGGTATCTTGCAATATATTGGCAAAAATCGTATAGTAATTTTAGATTAATAAAGCCAGGATTCGAGTTAAAAAAGACAGGGGGACATACAGATGAAATATGATTACTTGATTGTAGGGACAGGACTTTTCGGTGCGGTGTTTGCATACGAGATGAAAAAAGCGGGCAGAACTTGCCTGTGCATAGATAAGCGGCAGCATGTGGGCGGCAATATTTATACTGAGGAGCAGAACGGTATTCAGGTTCACAAATATGGCGCCCATATTTTTCATACATCCAATAAAAAGATTTGGGAGTATGTGAATCAGTTTGCAGAATTCAATAACTATATCAATTCGCCCATGGCAGTCTATAAGGATGAGATTTATAATCTGCCCTTTAATATGAATACATTCAGCCGGATGTGGAATATCCGCACGCCTGAGGAGGCGCATGAGATCATAGAGCAGCAAAAGCGTGAGTGTCAGGTTCAGGATCCTCAAAATCTGGAGGAACAGGCATTGTCGCTGGTAGGGCGCGATGTATATGAGAAGCTGGTGAAGGGCTACACGGAAAAGCAGTGGGGCAGGGAATGCAGAGATCTTCCGGCCTTTATTATCAAGCGTCTTCCGGTGCGTTTCACTTATGACAATAATTATTTCACAGACCCTTATCAGGGGATTCCGAAGGATGGTTATACTGCCATTATCGAGAAATTGCTGGAGGGTACGCCGGTGCGGTTGGGAGTTTCTTATAGAGAGTTTGTGAGAGAGTCCGTTAAAGGGGCTGTTGGTGAGGGACCTGCGTGGCAGACAGAGGATGGGGATTCCTTTGGCAAGATACTTTACACAGGTATGATAGACGCTTATTTTGATTATTGTCTGGGAACTCTGGGATGGCGTTCGCTGCGCTTCGAGGAGGAATATCTGCCGGACTGCAACAATTATCAGGGCAATGCGGTGGTCAATTACACGGAGGCTGAAATACCCTATACCCGCATCATTGAACACAAGCATTTTGTGTTTGGCACAGGAAAGGGAACCATTGTCACCAGAGAGTATCCCGCGGAGTGGAAGCAGGGGGATGAGCCTTATTATCCAATCAATGATGATCGCAACAATAAGTTATTTGCGGGGTATCAGAAATTGGCGGAGCAGGAGAAAAATGTGCTGTTCGGCGGCAGATTAGGGCAGTACCGCTATTATGATATGGATAAAGTAATAGAGGCCGCTCTTGAGATGGCGGCCTCGGAAATTAACAGTAGCTGTTGAACATCATGCCGGTGTAGGCGCTGGTGTCATAAGGATTTACAAAATTGTGGCCCGGATTCTTGTAGGCCACCATGGTCTTATCCACATAGTCCATGGGATTCAGGGAAATCTGGCGGCTCTTCCTGAGAAGAGAGTTAGAGAATTCTTTCAGGTAAGAGAATGTATCCGCGATATCTTCTGAGTGTTCTGCGGTCTCCTTCAATACATCAGGCTGAATCTCCAGTATACCGTCCTTGGTCATATTCAGACCCATGGCTTCCATGGAGCTGCTGTAGAGGGAGGCAATGCCTTTCATTTCTTTTACGAGATTGCCGCTTCTGGACTGGAATTCCAGATAAGAGGACGCTGCCTGCATAAAGGAATTGTAACCGCCAACAAGGCGGGTCACATTATCGGTCAGGGAATCGGCGTCGGCCTTGAGTCCGATCTGAACCGGCTCGTCTTCCGCAGTGACACCCTTTAATTCAATATCAAATAATTTGCTTATGGTAAAGTGATTGGAGGCAGCAACACGCTCCTGGCCGTCCAACAAAAATCTGGCATTGGAGGGAGCACGGCTGACATAATCCAGACCGAAGTAGTCCACTGTGCCGCTGGTCTTGCTGGTGCGGTCGTCGGAAATGTGGAAAATCTCGGACTTGCCCAGAGCCAGACCGCTGGATTCAGAAACCAACCGCAATGCGGTCTTGCCGTCGGATTCCAAAAGAGAAGCCTTTATGCCGATGCCGGAATTATTCACCAGACGCATGAGACGAGCCTGAATATCCCGATTAGTCTCGTCCTCGCCTATGGCAAATTGAAATTCGTAATTCATGTCATTGACAGAGATGTCAAAGGAATAAGTGTCAGGCGGAAGCTGCACATCCTCATTCTCCATGAACAACCCCATGTTTTCCTGCGGGGAGGCCAGAGAACGAACTTCCAGATTATATTCCAAAGTTTCATTTACGGAGGAATCATCTCCGATAAAGGAGGCAGTCACCACATCCTCATCAGATGAAAAAGCGCTTTTCTTGCTCAGAAGGCTATCCTGTTCCAGACCACCAAGCTGCGCTATCGTGTTGTAGAGTCCGCGGGCGTTTTCCTTTAAATCCACAGCGTAATTCTGAATTGCCTTATTGGTTGTGGGAAGATACCAGGGGGCGTCCTTATTCAGTTTGACAATGGAATTATACACGGCACGAAGCTCAGACTTCTTGTGCATATCGTAACGTGTCAGACTTTTCGGGGTATACGTTGACAGATAGTTATTGTAGACGGTATTGAGAACAGCACTCATTGTCACGCCTCCTTTCCTCCATGATATAAGGCACAGCTGTTTAGCTCTCGACAATTATATCGGAATAAATTTCCAAAACTTTAATAACTTTAATAAAATTTTTATATTTATTCCAAAATTCCGGGAAATCCATTTCCGGAAGCTTTATGTAATTATGAAAATTATGAATCTTGTTGCGAATTTTATTATATTGTTATATATTATATTACAAGTACTGACATTTAGTGAATATAGTGTAGCACATTTTGAAGGTGGAAACAAGAGATTTTTGATAAAAAGCCTGTAAAAACAGAAGAAATCAGTTGACGGGGAGCCGAGACTGTGGTATAGTAGTCAGGCGAGATAAGATTCAGGTCTTTTTTTTATGCTTAAAAAACACGTGGAGGTAGAAAAATGCGTACGAAGATTACATTGGCATGTACTGAGTGCAAGCAGCGCAACTACAATACAACCAAGGATAAGAAGACTCATCCGGACAGAATGGAGATTAAAAAGTATTGTAGATTCTGCAAGACGCATACGGCACACAAAGAAACCAAATAAGGTTTCTTGAAACAAAGTAATGTTTCCCGAAACGAAATAAGGTTTCTCGAAACAAAATGTAGAGTGGAGGTCAAAAATGGGAGATTCCGCAGAAAAGCAGGCCCGCCCCAGTTTTTTTAAGGGTGTAAAGGCTGAGTATAAGAAAATTTCATGGCCTGACAGACAGTCAACCTTGAAACAATCCATAGCAGTGGTTGTGATTTCTGTTGTGATGGGAGTTCTGATTGCAGTGCTGGATTACGTTTTCCAGTATGGTGTGAATTTCCTGACATCTTTATAAGAGCGAGGGCGATTGTATGGCAGAGGCAATGTGGTATGTAGTTCATACCTATTCCGGATATGAAAATAAGGTCAAAGCCAATATTGAGAAGACCATTGAGAACAATCCCCATCTTGCGGAGCAGATTCTGGAGGTCAGAGTGCCTATGCAGGATGTGGTTGAGATTAAGAACGGCGCCAAGAAGACGGTTCCGAAAAAGATGTTTCCCGGATATGTTCTCCTGAATATGGAGATGAACGACGACACTTGGTATGTTGTGCGCAACACCCGCGGCGTCACGGGATTTGTGGGGCCGGGAAGTAAGCCGGTGCCTCTCACGGAGGCGGAAATGAAGCCTCTTGGAATCAAGACGGACAATGTCTCCATCGATTTTGTGGAGGGAGACAGCATCGCGGTGGTTGCCGGCGTCTGGAAGGACACGGTGGGTGTTGTTCAGAAGTTGGATTTTGGCAAACAGACTGCCACAATCAACGTAGAGTTGTTTGGGCGTGAGACCCCTGTGGAGATCAGCTTTGCAGAGGTGCGAAAGCTTTGAGTTTGGACTGTTTGACAGTCGTTTGATATTTCCCGGTTCGCCGGTAAATATATTGTAACAAGAGGAATGTGTTTGGCAGATAACTGCAGACATTCCGAGTGGGAGCGGAGAGCGAAGGACATTGATCCGGGAGATTTCCGCGCCAGATTACCACATTATTAGGAGGTGCCACAATGGCAAAGAAAGTAGAAGGATACATTAAGTTACAGATTCCTGCCGGCAAGGCTACACCGGCTCCCCCTGTTGGTCCTGCACTGGGTCAGCATGGTGTGAACATCGTTGAATTCACAAAGCAGTTCAACGCAAGGACGGCGGACAAGGGTGATGTGATCATTCCCGTTGTCATCACTGTATACGCAGACAGAAGCTTTAGTTTCATTACGAAGACTCCCCCTGCAGCAGTACTGTTGAAGAAGGCCTGCAACATCAAATCCGGTTCAGGTGTTCCCAACAAGACGAAAGTTGCTACCATTTCCAAGGCTAAGGTTCAGGAAATTGCTGAGATGAAGATGCCGGATCTGAATGCGGCAAGCCTTGAGGCAGCAATGAGCATGATTGCAGGTACTGCACGCAGCATGGGTATTGTAGTAGAAGACTAACTATTAACATGATTTGGGAGGCAATTTTTTAAATTGCCGCTGGAACCTAGGAGGTAAAGTAAATGAAACATGGTAAGAAATATAACGAGGCTGCAAAGCTTGTAGATCGCGCAGCTCTGTATGAGCCCAACGAGGCCATTGCACTGGTTAAGAAGGCTGCAACGGCCAAATTTGACGAGACTGTCGAAGTACACATCAGAACCGGCTGTGACGGACGTCATGCTGAGCAGCAGATCCGCGGCGCGGTAGTGCTGCCCAACGGAACCGGTAAGACCGTTAAGGTTCTGGTTTTTGCAAAGGGCGATAAGCTGAACGAGGCTGAGGCTGCAGGCGCTGATTATGTGGGCGGCGAGGAGCTGATTCCCAAGATTCAGAATGATGGCTGGCTTGATTTTGACGTAGTGGTAGCTACCCCTGACATGATGGGCGTGGTTGGCCGTCTGGGTAAGGTTTTGGGTCCCAAGGGATTGATGCCTAACCCCAAGGCCGGAACGGTTACCATGGATGTGACCAAGGCCGTGGCTGATATCAAAGCCGGTAAGATTGAGTACAGACTTGACAAGACCAACATCGTGCATGTTCCTGTAGGTAAGGTGTCCTTTACCGAGGAGGCTCTGCAGGAGAACTTCCAGGCGCTGATGGACGCTATCGTCAAGGCAAAGCCCAGCGCACTGAAGGGCCAGTATCTGAAGAGCATCACCCTGACCAGCACTATGGGACCTGGCGTAAAGGTGAATGTAGCAAAGTTTTGAGAAATATGTAAAACGAGAGCTTCGGTTTAAGGACCGAAGCTCTTTTTTGTGTGTATGATTGTAAAGTTATGTCCGCAGAAGATATAATACGGCATTGGACTGCTGGTTTGCCTGGCTTAACATGCTGGTGGCAGCCTGTTGGAGGATATTGTTATTGGAATGTGCCACCATTTCATTTGCCATATCGGTGTCCCGGATGCGGGATTCGGCTGCCGTGGTGTTTTCCAGTTTATTCAGATTGTTTTGATAAGTATGCTCCAGTCGATTTTGGTAAGCGCCGTATAGAGAGCGTTTCTCCGCCACATACCGTAGAGCTTTCTTGGTATAGTTTAGAGTGTTTTGAGACTGTTCGACAGTTTTGGTGCCTGCGGCATAAAGCCCCATGACTACGGTGTTCATGGCAAAGCGTGGAATGGTGGTACGGTCATTAGTCAAACTGCTGTGCTTGATGTGTATACCATTGTCCTGAGGGATCAGTCTTACATCTGACTCAAACACGGCTCTGATTGCTACATTCTGTTTTTCATTACCCTTGACTTTCATGTAAGTATAGTTTTGCGCGTTGAGTGAGATTGTAGTAGCCTTCAGCATGCTTTCTACTGCGGTATTGGCATAATCTTTCTGGGCTTCTGTCTGACTGACAATGTTATTTTGGCCATCTTTATATGCAACTTCGACCGAATATTTGTGGGAGTCTGCCAATGTGTCCTGTGTCGGATTCCAATCCTTTTCAAGTTTATAGCCTTGACTGCCGTCGGGATTCAATATTTTTATATAGCTGCCGTTGGTATCATCCTCCTGCATGCTGACAGATACCCGGTTTGCAGCATCGGCATAATCATAAGTATAACGTAAATTGATATAATCACCTTGTTTGGAACGAGTGGTGATTGCAAGTGTGTCCTGGCTGGTGGCTGAATAGGGCTTGGTATAAAAGGAAGCATTCTGCGTCCCGACATTGCTTTGCCGGTTGTCGTATATATACAGTTTACTACCTTGAGCCGCGTACTGGGTGTAATGGAAATCAAAGCCTTGGGAAGTGATTTCCACAAGGGCATTTGCCAGACTTGTTCCGTCTGCCACGCCATTATTTCGCAAGGAGGCGATGTCTATTTTGAGAAAATAGTCATTGCCATCTTTTGTCATGCTGTATTCATATCCATTGCCGGTGGTCTGAGTACTTCCGGTTGCAGATATATTATAATCGAATACGATGCTATAGTGATTGCTACAAGTCTTACAAGTGGAATCAAATCCTGCTCCGGCCAATACGCTCACATCAGTAATGTCTTGGAAGTCTATAAATGCGGTGGGGTATGTGGAACCATTGATTCCCGGAGCGCCGTCTGTCTTGTTCATGGAGGCATCGTCAATGGTAACTGTTTCACTAAAGTAACCTTCTACGGTAATATTCCCGGCTCCTACGATATCCTTGAGATCTACGATAGCTTTAAAGGCATCATCAGGATCTTTTCCGTCCACCAGATATGCGGTTTTCTGTTTAACTACATAATCCATATACTGATTCAGATCATTTTCGAGCTGCTTGCTAACATTTGTTAAATTATTGGTGCTCGTAAGGGTTATTACGTCATTGCCATTGGTTCCTTTGAATGCAATGACAGCGGCGCCGTTTTCGATATTGATATTCGATGCTGACACACCATCAATTTCTTTTTGGTCAAAATTCCTTCCCAATTCCACCTCCCGCTGAAAAGAAACCATATTCGGGTTAGTGCTTGACGAAAGACTGAGGATATTAGAGTTGATGGTATTATTAATCGTGATTTCCGGAGCATAGTCTGCCGTGATGCTCTGCTGGCTGATGACCATGCCGTCTAAGCCATCAATGACGGAATCCACGCTTGTTATATTCGACAATGTGAACTCAAAGGAGAAATATGGGTCATCTTGTGTGCCAGTGTAATATTCATAGGTCTGTGTATCGGAGATATCGCTGCCGGACTTCCAACTGTTGATTGCCAGATCTGACCAGCTTTTTTTGGAACCTGCAAGTGTGTTCCCGTTATTATCTTCCAGCCGGATGCCGTTTTCATCGGCTTTCACGGTAATGGAATAAGTGCTTGACTGAGCTATCTCTGACGCAAGCGTATTGGATATTTTTATTTGATTGATGGTTGTCACGTCCACCGCTTGCTCCGGTTGGCTGTCTACATAATAGGTTTCCCATACATATTGCGCCTTCTCACTGTTGGCTTTTTTGAGTGCTTCGGATAGTTCGTCATAATTGCTGACTTTTCCTGGAACATAGAGGGAAAAGATTGCCCCGTGATAATTCAGTCCCCATGCACCGCTATGGACGTTGTCAGGAGTGCATGGAATTCCGTCTTCATCCAATAATTCTTCCCAAGCAAAATGCTCGTTGTCGATAATCAGTCCGGCAGGCTCGGTGTTGATCATTTTTTTAAGGTGAAGCTTGGGTACTTCCGTGTCTTTGTCGCAGAAGATTTGGAGCTGGTGCCCGCTCTGTGTAGTATAGGTATATATGCCTTCTTTGAAAATCTCTTTACCTGTATCTGGATTGATGAACACCATGTCCGGATCAATGGTGTCCCAAGTGATGCGCTCTCCATGGAATGCAACGCCTCCAAAGGAGACTTCATTGGTCATATCCTCATAAGACGCATTGAAGATTTGTAGGTTGTCCGCTGCTCCAAACACATCCATGCACAGGGCGGAGTCGTCAAATATTGGGATTTCATTGAATGTGGTGTTTTTACTAATCATATTAATCTGTTTCTTCAATTGCTGGATCTCAATATCCACCATCAGCCTGTCTTCATCGGTCAGAGTGTCGTTTGAGCCCTTTACGGACAACTCCGTTATTCGATGGACGATGTCGTTGATCTCGTTCATGGCACCGTCACCGGTCTGAAGCCAGGAAATGCCATCTATGGTATTATCGGTTCCTTGGTGTAGACCGCGGATCATCCAACGCATTTTTTCAGACATAGATAAACTGGCTGCGTCATCGGCAGCCCGATTAATCTTGTAGCCTGATGACAACTTCTCTGCACCCGTGGCAGTCTTTTTGTTGGTTATTCCCAATTGTCTGCCCGCATTCAATGCGGCCATATTTGTGTGTACTGATAGCATCTTTCTTCCTCCTTGTAGTGTGCATTTTGATTAATGGTTTAATAATACAATTGAGATATGTGTTGTACAGATCAAAAACATATCTTGATAAATTATAACATATTGTGATAAAAAATAACTAGAAAATTAAAATTTTTTAGAAACAAGTCATGAGAAAAATGTAAACGGCTCTTGACAGCCCATGGGAATTGTGATAACCTATCAAAGGTCGTAAGACCAAGCCGAAGACAGTAGGTGTCCGAAAGGACGTAAGCAAAGCGCCTACCGAGGAGAGAGTTTCAATGAGTGAAAACTGCGTCTTCCTGTCTCGGGGAGACGTTTTTTATCGATAGATGTTTGAACTCCTTCGGCAACAAATCTAAAAGGAGGTAAAAAAATGGCAAAGGTTGAATTGAAGCAGCCCATCGTGGAAGAGATTTCTGCCAAAATCAAAGATGCGCAGTCAGTTGTGCTGGTTGATTACCGCGGACTGACCGTTGAGCAGGACACACAGCTCCGCAGAAATCTGCGTGAGGCAGGAGTTGTCTACAAGGTGTACAAGAACACCTACATGACCCGTGCTTTCCAGGGCACAGAGTTTGAAGCTTTGGCTCCTTATCTTGAGGGTCCCAGTGCGGTGGCTATCTCCACCGACGACGCTACTGCTCCCGCCAGAGTGATCGCAGAGTTTGCAAAGAAAGCAGATAAGCTGGAGATCAAGGGCGGCGTGGTAGAAGGCACTGTGTACGATGCGAAGGGAATGGCAGCTATCGCAAGCATTCCTTCCAGAGAGGTGCTCATCTCCAAACTGCTTGGCAGCTTGCAGAGCCCGATCACCAATTTCGCACGTGTTATGAACCAGTTGGCGGAAAAAGGCGGCGCGTCCGCATGTGAAGCACCCGCAGCAGAGGCTCCCGCTGTGGAAGAGGCGCCTGCAGCAGAAGCGCCCGCAGAGGAAGCTCCTGCCGCAGAATAAGAGTTGAATACGGCAGATGCGAATGCCGCGACAGACGCGCACAGTGCTGCGCGTGAGAAAACAATAAAAGAAAATGGAGGAAATGAAAATGGCTAAGTTGACAGCACAGGAACTGATTGATGCAATCAAAGAGTTGACCGTATTAGAGTTGAATGATCTGGTAAAAGCATGTGAGGAGGAGTTCGGTGTATCCGCAGCAGCAGGCGTTGTAGTTGCAGCAGCAGGCGCAACTGCTGATGCAGCAGACGAGAAGACCGAGTTCGATGTTGAGCTGACCGAGGTTGGCGCTGAGAAGGTTAAGGTTATCAAGGTTGTTCGTGAGATTACCGGTCTGGGCCTGAAGGAAGCTAAGGACGCTGTAGACGGCGCTCCCAAGGTTATCAAAGAGGGCGCTTCCAAGGAAGAGGCTGAGGAGATCAAGAAGAAACTTGAGGAAGTTGGCGCTAAGGCTACCCTTAAGTAATCAAAACCGTACACAGACGGCTCCCGCAGAAATTGCGGGAGCTGTTTTAAATTCTGCCAAAAATTTCTTGACTCTCGTCCATTGTTGTGTTATCATGAAAAATGCACTATTGTGTGGAAGTGGGCCTGTTTTTCTCCGAAGGTAAAACAGGCTGTTCTGCCATGTGATTAATCATCACAGCAGTATGCGGCGGATTGCGGCAACAAATCAAGAAGAACGGGGTGAAATGTCAATGGAAAAAAACAGAATACGTCCCATGGCCGGCAACAAGGTTATGCGTATGAGTTATTCAAGGCAGAAAGAGGTTCTGGAGATGCCCAACCTGATCGAAGTCCAGAAAGACTCCTATCAGTGGTTTTTGGATGAAGGCTTGAAAGAGGTCTTCGACGATATCTCCCCTATCGCCGATTACAGCGGTTCCTTGAGTCTTGAATTCGTGGATTTTGAGTTGTGCAGGGATGATGTGAAGTATTCTATCGAGGAATGCAAGGAGAGAGATGCGACCTTTGCTGCACCTCTTAAAGTAAAGGTTCGCCTTTACAATAAGGAGAAAGAGGAAATCAGTGAGCACGAGATTTTTATGGGTGATCTGCCGCTGATGACTGAGACAGGCACCTTTGTAATCAATGGCGCGGAGCGTGTCATTGTAAGCCAGCTGGTACGTTCTCCCGGCATTTATTATGGCATTGCCCACGATAAGCTCGGTAAGAGACTGTTCTCCTGTACCGTGATTCCCAACCGCGGTGCATGGCTGGAGTATGAGACGGATTCCAATGACGTTTTTTATGTGCGTGTGGACAGGACCCGCAAGGTTCCCATCACTGTGCTGCTTAGAGCTCTGGGTATCGGTACCAACGACGAGATCCGCGAGGTGTTTGGCGATGAGCCCAAGATAGAGGCAAGCTTTGGCAAGGACACTGCTGAGAATTATCAGGAGGGTCTGTTGGAGCTGTACAAGAAGATCCGTCCCGGCGAGCCCCTGAGTGTTGAGAGTGCGGAAAGCCTTATCAACGCTATGTTTTTTGACCCCAGAAGATACGATTTGGCCAAGGTCGGCAGATATAAATTCAATAAAAAACTGGCATTCAGAAATAGAATCAGACATCAGATTCTGGCAGCGGACGTGGTAGAGCCTTCCACCGGAGAGGTTCTGGCAAATGCGGGCGACAAGGTTACCGCAGAGCTTGCGGACACCATTCAGGACGCTGCAGTGCCCTTTGTATATATTCAGACAGAGGAGAGGAACGTAAAGGTTCTCTCCAATATGATGGTGGATATCACCAGCTTTATCGAGTGTAATCCCAGAGACTTCGGCATTCACGAGCGCGTTTACTATCCCGTGCTGGCACAGATTCTGGAGGAGTTTGGCGATGATCCCGAGAAACTGGGTGAGGCCATCAAGAAGAATGTGCATGAGCTGGTGCCCAAGCATATCACCAAGGAGGATATCATTGCCTCCATCAATTACAATATGCATCTGGAGTATGGTCTGGGCAATGACGACGATATCGATCATCTGGGCAACAGACGTATCCGTGCGGTGGGAGAGCTTTTGCAGAACCAGTACCGCATCGGTCTGTCCAGAATGGAGCGTGTGGTGCGTGAGCGCATGACCACTCATGATGCGGAGGATATCTCCCCTCAGAGCCTGATTAACATTAAGCCGGTGACGTCTGCGGTGAAGGAGTTCTTTGGCTCCTCCCAGCTGTCCCAGTTCATGGATCAGAACAATCCTCTGGGTGAGCTGACGCACAAGAGACGTCTGTCTGCACTGGGTCCCGGCGGTCTGTCCAGAGATCGCGCAGGATTCGAGGTGCGTGATGTGCATTACTCCCATTATGGAAGAATGTGTCCCATTGAGACCCCCGAGGGTCCCAATATCGGTCTGATCAACTCTCTGGCAAGCTATGCCCGCATCAACGAGTATGGTTTTGTGGAGGCGCCTTACCGTGAGATTGACAAGACAGACGCAGCTAATCCCCGTGTCACCGAGAAGGTGTTGTATATGACTGCGGACGAGGAGGACAATTACCATGTGGCGCAGGCAAACGAGCCGCTGGATGCAGAGGGACATTTTGTCCACAATATGGTTTCCGGCCGTTACCGCGAGGAGACGCAGGCTTATCCCAAGGCAGCGTTTGACTATATGGATGTGTCCCCCAAGATGGTGTTCTCCGTTGCGACCGCATTGATTCCTTTCCTGGAGAACGATGACGCTAACCGTGCGCTGATGGGTTCCAACATGCAGCGTCAGGCAGTGCCTCTTTTGACTACGCAGGCTCCTGTGGTGGGAACCGGTATGGAGGTCAAGACCGCTGTGGACTCCGGTGTCTGCGTGGTGGCAAAGAAGGCGGGCACTGTGACTTATGTGTCCTCCGATATAATTCGCATTGCGTATGATGATGGAGAGAAGGCAGAATTTCATCTGACGAAGTTCTCCCGCTCCAACCAGTCCAACTGCTACAATCAGAAGCCCATTGTGTTCAAGGGCGACCATGTGGCGGAGGGGCAGGTCATCGCGGATGGTCCTTCCACCTCCATGGGAGAGCTGGCTCTGGGCAAGAATCCGCTGATCGGCTTCATGACATGGGAGGGCTACAACTACGAGGATGCAGTTCTTTTGAGCGAGAGACTGGTGCAGGAGGATGTGTATACCTCCGTGCATATTGAAGAATATGAGGCGGAAGCCCGTGACACCAAGCTGGGACCCGAGGAGATTACCCGTGACGTTCCCGGTGTGGGCGACGACGCTTTGAAGGATTTGGATGACAGAGGTATCATCCGCATCGGTGCGGAGGTGCGCGCCGGAGATATTCTGGTGGGCAAGGTGACACCCAAGGGTGAGACCGAGCTGACGGCGGAGGAGAGACTGCTCCGCGCTATTTTCGGCGAGAAGGCAAGAGAGGTGCGCGACACTTCCCTGAAGGTGCCTCACGGTGAGTATGGTATTGTGGTGGACGCCAAGGTGTTTACCCGGGAAAACAGTGACGAGCTGTCTCCCGGCGTCAATCAGGCGGTTCGCATTTATATTGCGCAGAAGAGAAAGATTTCCGTGGGCGACAAGATGGCAGGCCGCCACGGAAACAAGGGTGTGGTTTCCCGTGTGCTTCCCGTGGAGGATATGCCTTATCTTCCCAACGGACGTCCTCTGGACATCGTGCTGAATCCTCTGGGCGTGCCTTCCCGTATGAACATTGGACAGGTATTGGAGATCCATCTGTCCCTGGCGGCAAAGGCGCTGGGCTTTAATGTGGCTACGCCCGTGTTTGACGGCGCAAACGAGCATGATATTATGGACACTCTGGATCTGGCAAATGATTATGTCAATCTGGAGTGGGAAGAATTTGAAAAGAAGCATAAAGATGAGCTTTTGCCCGAGGTGATGGAGTATTTGTCCGAGAACAGAGACCACAGAGAGCTCTGGAAGGGCGTTCCCATCTCCAGAGACGGCAAGGTTCGTCTGCGGGACGGCAGAACCGGCGAGTATTTTGACAGCCCGGTTACCATTGGCCACATGCATTATCTGAAGCTCCATCATCTGGTGGACGATAAGATTCACGCCCGTTCCACGGGACCGTACTCTCTGGTGACGCAGCAGCCTCTGGGCGGTAAGGCACAGTTCGGCGGACAGCGTTTCGGAGAGATGGAGGTTTGGGCGCTGGAGGCATATGGCGCATCCTACACCCTGCAGGAGATTCTGACTGTGAAGTCCGACGATGTGGTGGGCCGTGTGAAGACCTACGAGGCAATCATCAAGGGAGACAATATCCCTGAGCCCGGCATCCCTGAGTCCTTCAAGGTTCTCTTAAAAGAGCTGCAGGCTCTGGGCTTGGATGTGCGCGTGATGCGTGAGGATCAGACCGAGGTTGAGATCATGGAGACCATCGACTACGGAGATACCGATTATCGCTATGAGATGGAGGGTGACCGCAAGTACAATGATTATGACAGCGGTACTCTGGGCGAGATGGGTTATCAGGCACAGGAGTTTGACGATGTGAGCGGTGAGCTGATCAGCACGGAGGACGAGGACTTCTCGGATGATGATTACGAAGAAGATAACTTCGATGGTGACGACGAATTGTAAAACAGAAAGGGAGAGCCAAAATGTCAGAAACAAGAACGGAAAATTACCAGCCTATGACATTTGATGCTATCAAGATCGGATTAGCATCACCTGATAAGATTCGTGAGTGGTCCCACGGTGAAGTATTAAAGCCTGAGACAATCAATTACAGAACCTTAAAGCCCGAGAGGGACGGTCTGTTCTGTGAGAAGATTTTCGGACCCAGCAAGGACTGGGAATGTCATTGCGGTAAGTATAAGAAGATCAGATATAAAGGTGTAGTCTGCGACCGATGCGGCGTGGAGGTTACCAAGGCCAGCGTCCGCAGAGAGCGCATGGGGCATATCGAGCTGGCGGCTCCGGTGTCTCACATCTGGTATTTTAAAGGAATTCCCAGCCGTATGGGATTGATTCTGGATCTGTCTCCCAGAGTGCTGGAGAAGGTGCTGTATTTCGCATCCTATATTGTTCTGGATGCAGGCGAGACCAGCCTGGATTACAAGCAGGTGCTCTCTGAGAAGGAGTATCAGGATGCCAGGGAGACTTGGGGCAATAAATTCCGTGTGGGAATGGGTGCCGAGGCTATCAAGGAGCTCTTGCAGGCAGTGGATTTGGAGGCAGAGGCAGTGGAGTTGAAGACCGGCCTGAAGGAGTCCTCCGGTCAGAAGCGTGCCCGTATCATCAAGAGGCTGGAGGTCGTGGAGGCGTTCCGCGGCTCGGGCAATCTGCCTGAGTGGATGATTATGGACGTAGTGCCCGTGATTCCTCCCGATCTGCGTCCTATGGTTCAGTTGGATGGCGGCCGTTTTGCAACATCTGACCTCAATGACTTATACAGAAGAATTATCAACAGAAATAACCGTCTGAAGAGACTGCTGGAGCTGGGCGCTCCTGATATCATCGTGCGCAATGAGAAGCGTATGCTGCAGGAGGCTGTGGATGCTCTGATTGACAACGGCAGAAGAGGACGTCCTGTAACCGGCCCCGGCAACCGGGCATTGAAGTCTCTGTCCGATATGCTGAAGGGAAAATCCGGACGTTTCCGTCAGAATCTGCTGGGTAAACGTGTGGACTACTCGGGACGTTCCGTTATCGTGGTAGGACCGGAGCTCAAGATTTATCAGTGCGGTCTGCCCAAAGAGATGGCTATCGAGCTGTTCAAGCCCTTCGTGATGAAAGAGCTGGTGGCGAGAGGCATCAGTCAGAATATCAAGAACGCCAAGAAGCTGGTGGAGAGACTGGACACCAGCGTATGGGATGTGCTGGAGGAGGTCATCAAGGAGCATCCTGTGATGCTGAACCGTGCACCGACCCTGCACAGACTGGGTATTCAGGCGTTTGAGCCTATTTTGGTGGAAGGTAAGGCAATCAAGCTGCATCCTCTGGTATGTACCGCATTTAACGCAGACTTCGACGGAGACCAGATGGCAGTACATCTTCCTCTGTCTGTGGAGGCACAGGCGGAGTGCAGATTCCTGCTTTTGTCCCCGAACAATCTGTTAAAGCCTTCCGACGGCGGCCCTGTGGCCGTTCCCTCGCAGGATATGGTGCTGGGTATCTATTATCTGACCCAGGAGAGAGAGGGCGCAAAGGGCGAGGGCAAGTTCTTTAAGAGTGTGAATGAGGCTATTTTGGCCTATGAGAATCAGGCGATTACCCTGCATTCCAAGATATTGGTGCGCGTGAGCAAGAAAGACGCGCAGGGAAATGTGGTCTCTGGCAATGTGAAGTCCACGCTGGGAAGATTTCTCTTCAATGAGATACTGCCTCAGGATCTGGGATTTGTGGACAGAAGCGATCCCGAGAATCTGCTGAAGCTGGAGGTTGATTTCCATGTGGGCAAGAAGGGCCTGAAGCAGATTCTGGAGAAGGTCATCAACACTCATGGAGCTTCCAGGACCGCGGAGGTTCTGGACGATGTAAAGGCCATCGGCTACAAGTATTCCACAAGAGCCGCCATGACCGTATCCATCTCCGATATGACTGTGCCTGCCAAGAAGCCCGAAATGCTGGCTGCGGCTCAGGCAACTGTTGACCGGATTTCCGCCAATTTCAGACGTGGTCTGATCACAGAGGAAGAGCGTTACCGCGCAGTTGTGGAGACCTGGAACGAGACCGATAAGGAGCTGACGGATGTGTTGCTCGCCGGTCTGGATAAGTACAATAATATCTTTATGATGGCGGATTCCGGCGCCCGTGGTTCCAATCAGCAGATTAAGCAGCTGGCCGGCATGCGAGGCCTGATGGCAGATACTACAGGAAGAACCATTGAGCTGCCCATCAAGTCCAACTTCCGTGAGGGTCTGGACGTACTGGAGTATTTCATGTCCGCACATGGCGCCCGTAAGGGTCTGTCTGACACGGCACTGCGTACTGCGGACTCCGGTTATCTGACCAGAAGAATGGTGGATGTATCTCAGGAGCTTTCGATCAGAGAGGTGGATTGTTGTGAGGGCAAGGATGAGATTCCCGGCATGGTAGTCAAGGCCTTTATGGACGGAAGAGAGACCATTGAAAGTCTGAAAGATAGAATCACTGGCCGTTATGCCTGTGAGGAGATTAAGGATAAAGATGGCAATGTGATCGTGAAGAGCAATCACATGATTACACCCAGCCGCGCCGCAAAGATTTTGAGCGTAGGCGTGAATGAGAAGGGCGAGCCCATCGAGGAAGTGAAGATTCGTACCATATTGACCTGCCGTTCCCATGTGGGCATCTGCGCAAAATGTTATGGCGCAAACATGGCGACCGGAGAGGCAGTGCAGGTGGGAGAGGCTGTCGGCATTATCGCGGCACAGTCCATCGGTGAGCCCGGTACGCAGTTGACCATGAGAACCTTCCACACCGGCGGTGTGGCAGGTGACGATATCACACAGGGTCTTCCCCGTGTAGAGGAGCTGTTCGAGGCCCGTAAGCCCAAGGGACTTGCAATCATCGCCGAGTTTGGCGGTCAGGCCGAGATCAGAGATACCAAGAAGAAGCGCGAGGTGGTTATCACCAATGATGAGACCGGAGAGTCCAAGGCATATCTGATTCCCTATGGTTCCCGTATCAAGGTGGTGGACGGACAGATGCTGGAGGCCGGCGATGAGCTGACCGAGGGTAGCGTCAATCCTCATGACCTGTTAAAGATCAAGGGAATCCGCGCAGTACAGGATTACATGCTCCGTGAGGTACAGCGTGTATATCGTCTGCAGGGTGTGGATATTTCCGATAAGCATATCGAGGTGCTGGTTCGCCAGATGTTGAAGAAGGTTCGCATTGAGAACAATGGCGATACGGACTTCCTGCCCGGCACGCTGGTGGATGTGCTGGATTACGAGGAGATGAACGAGCAGCTGCTGGCAGAGGGCAAGGAGCCCGCGGACGGCAAGCGTATTATCCTGGGTATCACCAAGGCTGCACTGGCAACGGATTCCTTCCTGTCAGCCGCATCCTTCCAGGAGACTACCAAGGTTCTGACCGAGGCAGCCATCAAGGGTAAGGTAGACAATCTGATCGGCTTGAAGGAGAATGTTATCATCGGTAAGCTGATTCCCGTGGGTACGGGTATGAAGAGATACCGCAATACCAGACTCAGCACTGACAATGTCCGCACCATCAGCTTCGATGAAGAGATCGTGGGCGGCGATATGGAGCTCAGCTTTGCCGAGATGCCGGATGAGGATGCGGATTTGGATTCCAATGCTGGCGTGACTGAGGCTGAGATGACGATGACGGCAGACAGCGAATAAATTGTTTTGCAGAATGTAGATCGAGAAAAGCTGTGGCATTTCCTGCCACAGCTTTTTGAGTAGGATAGGAGTCTTACAGGGAGGAATGGCAATGAAGATTTTAGTGACAGGCGCAGGAGGGCAGCTCGGCTTTGATGTGGTGAGGGAGCTTACATCCCGCGGGCAGGAGGCAGTGGGGGTTAATCATCAGACTATGGATATCACGGATGCTGCCTGTGTGGAGAGAGTGATTCGTGAGACTGCGCCGGATGCAGTGATTCACTGTGCGGCCTATACTGCCGTGGACGCGGCGGAGGATGATGCAGAGCAGTGCCGGAAGGTAAATGTGGACGGCACGAGATATATAGCCGAAGTCTGTAAGGCATTGGATATCAAGCTGATTTATATCAGCACCGATTATGTATTTGGCGGGCAGGGGGAACGCCCCTGGGAGCCCGACGACGAGAGAGACCCGCAGAATGTGTATGGCCGGACCAAATATGAGGGAGAGCTGGAAGTGCAGAAACTGCTAGAGAAGTATTTTATTGTGCGCGTCACATGGACTTTCGGCGTAAACGGCAAAAACTTCGTAAAAACCATGCTCAGACTGGCTGAGAATCATGACACATTACGCGTGGTGGACGATCAGATCGGTTCCCCCACATACACTTATGATCTGGCAAAGCTTCTGGCGGATATGGTGGAGACGGAGCGGTATGGCATTTATCACGCCACCAACGAGGGCGTCTGCTCCTGGTATGAATTCGCCTGCGCGATTTTCAGGGAGGCGGGTCTTGCGGATAAGGTGAAGGTTCTGCCCGTGAGCACGGCAGAATACGGAGCCAAGGCGGCCCGGCCATACAACAGCCGCATGAGCAATAACAAACTTACGGAGAATGGCTTTGAGAGACTGCCTGCATGGCAGGATGCTCTGGTGAGATATCTGGAGGAGCTGAGAGAGAACAGGAGATGACAGGAAATGACAGAAGCGGGAGCAATTTATATTTATATGGGGTTTGTCAGTGTATGTTTTATGCTGGTCGGGATTTTGGGCATCTGTAAACAGATAAAATTTCTGAAGAGGGCTGAGAATCTGCGTGAGCTTATCGGCGTTGTGGTGGATTACAGCACAAGTTGGCATCGAGAGGATGGCGATGGTATGAGCACTTGGAAGTATTATGCACCAATTTATGAGTATGAGTGGGGAGGCGTCAGGAAGCAGCTGACAGGACCTGTTGGCCACGGTCCGGGCCGAAAGAGCAAAATAGGTGCTCAGGTGCATATTTTATTGGATCCCCAAACCGAAAAAGCGATTTGCCGGGAAGATGAAACGCATTTTCATATAATCATGATGATTTTGGGAGTGATTGGCTTGCTTGCCTTCGTTCTGGTGCTGCTGAGAGGCATAGGGATACTGTAATTGATGTCAAAGCTGCATCACTACCGTATCAAGGCTGTGGGCAAGACTGTGGTCAAAAAATTAGTGTTGACAATATCCTTGGAAACAAGTATACTGTTTTAGTGTGCCCCAACAGGCACACCTTGTATGCGTGCGCACTGTTTTGAGGTCAGGGCACATGTATAAATTACCAAAAACATTTTATAATAAGAAAGAGGTGAAACAGAATGCCAACATTTAACCAGTTAGTAAGAAAGGGACGTCAGACAACTGTAAAGAAGTCTACTGCACCTGCGCTGCAGAGAGGTTACAACTCTCTTCACAAGAAGGCTACTAACACTTCCGCTCCTCAGAAGCGTGGTGTGTGTACTGCAGTTAAGACTGCAACTCCTAAGAAGCCTAACTCCGCACTGAGAAAGATCGCCAGAGTACGTCTTTCCAACGGTATCGAGGTTACCAGCTATATCCCCGGTGAAGGCCACAACCTTCAGGAGCATAGCGTGGTGCTGATCCGTGGCGGCAGAGTAAAGGATCTTCCCGGTACCAGATATCATATCATTCGTGGTACTTTGGATACTGCAGGTGTTGCCAACAGAAAGCAGGCTCGTTCCAAGTACGGCGCTAAGAGACCTAAAGACGCCAAGAAGTAGGAACTGGGAAGAATCCGCCAGGATTCTTCAAATTGACGTAAAACGTCAATTTTGTACTACACTAAAACGGAACTAAGAAAAGTGTTGGATTCTGTATTGTTTATAGTAAGAGCAACAGATACACAGCGCGAACACTTGGGGAAACACATGTGAGTACCGATGAATTATTGATTAATAAGGAGGGAAGAATCGTGCCACGTAAAGGACATATTCAGAAAAGAGATGTATTGGCAGATCCTTTGTACAACAATAAAGTTGTCACCAAGCTGATCAACAACATTATGTTGGATGGTAAGAGAGGTGTGGCTCAGAAGATTGTATACGGTGCATTTGCCAAAGTAGAGGAGAAGTCCGGAAAGCCGGCTCTCGAGGTGTTTGAGTCGGCAATGAATAATATCATGCCTGTTCTGGAGGTAAAGGCAAGACGTATCGGCGGCGCTACCTATCAGGTGCCCATCGAAGTACGTGCCGACAGACGTCAGGCTCTGGGCCTTCGCTGGCTGACCATGTTCTCTCGCAAGAGAAGTGAGAAGACCATGGAGGACAGACTGGCTAACGAGATTCTTGATGCAGCCAACAATACCGGCGCTGCAGTCAAGAGAAAAGAAGACATGCACAAGATGGCAGAGGCAAACAAAGCCTTCGCACATTATCGTTTCTAAGCTTCACACAAAAATAGGAGGAAAAGACCTTGGCTGGAAGAGAATATCCCTTAGAGAGAACCAGAAATATCGGAATCATGGCTCATATCGATGCGGGCAAGACCACATTGACCGAGCGTATTCTGTATTACACTGGCGTAAACTACAAGATTGGCGATACTCACGAAGGTACTGCTACCATGGACTGGATGGAGCAGGAGCAGGAGAGAGGTATCACCATAACATCAGCCGCTACCACCTGTCACTGGACTTTGGAGAAAGAGACCAAGCCCATGGAAGGTGCATTGGAGCATCGTATCAACATTATTGATACTCCCGGTCACGTGGACTTCACTGTGGAAGTAGAGCGTTCCCTTCGCGTACTGGACGGCGCTGTCGGCGTCTTCTGTGCAAAGGGAGGTGTGGAGCCTCAGTCCGAGAATGTATGGCGTCAGGCCGACACTTACAATGTGCCTCGTATGGCTTTCATCAACAAGATGGATATCATGGGTGCAAACTTCTACGGAGCTGTTGAGCAGATTAAGAACAGACTCGGCAAGAATGCCATCGTTCTGCAGCTGCCCATCGGTAAAGAGGATGAATTCAAGGGTATCATCGATTTGTTTGAGATGAAGGCATATATCTATAACGATGACAAGGGTGATGATATCACTGTGACTGATGATCTCGGAGATATGAAGGATGATGCAGAGCTGTATCGTTCTGAGTTGATCGAGAAGATTTGCGAGTTGGATGACGACTTGACAATGATGTACCTGGAGGGCGAGGAGCCTTCCACCGAGCAGCTTAAGGCTGCTCTCCGCAAGGGAACCTGCGAGTGTACGGCAGTGCCTGTATGCTGTGGTTCCGCATACCGCAACAAGGGTGTACAGAAGCTCCTGGATGCCGTTTTGGAGTACATGCCCGCACCTACCGACATTCCTGCTATCAAGGGTGTCGATCTGGAGGGCAACGAGATTGAGAGACATTCGTCCGATGACGAGCCGTTCTCCGCTCTGGCATTCAAGATCATGGCTGATCCCTTTGTAGGTAAGCTTGCATTCTTCCGTGTGTATTCCGGTACGATGAACTCCGGTTCTTATGTGCTGAATGCCACAAAAGATAAAAAAGAACGTGTGGGACGTATCCTGCAGATGCATGCTAATAAGCGTGCGGAGCTGGACAAGGTATACTCCGGCGATATCGCGGCTGCAGTCGGTTTCAAGTTTACAACCACTGGCGATACCATCTGCGATGATCAGCATCCGGTAATCCTTGAGTCCATGGAGTTCCCTGAGCCCGTTATCGAGCTTGCTATCGAGCCTAAGACCAAAGCCGGTCAGGGCAAGATGGGTGAGGCTCTGGCTAAGCTGGCTGAGGAAGATCCCACATTCCGCGCACACACCAATCAGGAGACCGGTCAGACCATTATCGCCGGTATGGGTGAGCTGCATCTGGAGATTATTGTTGACAGACTGCTGCGCGAGTTCAAGGTAGAGGCCAATGTAGGCGCACCTCAGGTTGCCTACAAAGAGGCGTTCACCAAGGCTGTGGAGGTTGACTCCAAGTATGCTAAACAGTCCGGCGGTCGTGGACAGTACGGACATTGTAAGGTAAAATTCGAGCCGCTTGAGGCAAACTGCGAGAAGTTCGAGTTTGATCCCAAGGCTAATATTCTGATTAACGAGCCCCCCGTACTGCTGTTTGAATCTACTGTGGTCGGCGGCGCGATTCCCAAGGAGTATATCCCTGCGGTCGGCGAAGGTATTCGCGAGGCTGCTCAGGCAGGTATTCTCGGCGGATTCCCCGTGCTGGGCGTTCATGCAAATGTGTATGACGGTTCCTACCACGAAGTAGACTCTTCGGAGATGGCATTCCATATCGCCGGTTCCATGGCGTTTAAGGATGCAATGCAGAAGGCAAGCCCCGTACTTCTTGAGCCTATCATGAAGGTTGAGGTTACCATGCCTGAAGAGTATATGGGTGATGTAATCGGAGATTTGAACTCCCGTCGTGGACGCGTGGAGGGTATGGATGATCTGGGCGGCGGCAAGATCGTGCGCGCATTCGTTCCTCTGGCAGAGATGTTCGGTTACTCCACAGACCTTCGGTCCAAGACACAGGGCCGCGGCAACTACTCCATGTTCTTCGAGAAGTACGAGCCCGTTCCCAAGAATGTTCAGGAGAAGGTATTGTCCGAGAAGGCAAAATAAGTTGCGAAGTTTTACCGTATTTTAACAAAAATTGCTTGTCAAACTTCTGATTATTTAATATAATCAGAGATAGCGAGAAAAAAACAATTGTATCTATTTTTTAAGGAGGATATTAATAATGGCTAAAGCTAAATTTGAAAGATCTAAGCCCCATTGTAACATTGGTACCATCGGTCACGTTGACCATGGTAAAACCACTCTGACCGCTGCTATCACCAAGGTTCTGGCAGAGAGAGTAGCAGGTAACGAGAAGGTTGATTTCGAGAACATCGACAAGGCTCCCGAGGAGAGAGAGCGTGGTATTACCATTTCCACCGCACACGTTGAGTATCAGACCGAGAAGAGACACTATGCTCACGTTGACTGCCCGGGCCATGCTGACTATGTAAAGAACATGATCACCGGTGCTGCACAGATGGACGGCGCTATCCTTGTTGTAGCTGCTACCGATGGCGTTATGGCACAGACCAAGGAGCACATCCTTCTGTCCCGTCAGGTAGGCGTGCCCTACATCGTTGTATTCATGAACAAGTGCGACATGGTTGACGATCCTGAGCTGCTTGAGCTGGTTGAGATGGAGATCACCGAGCAGTTGGAGGAGTACGACTTCACCGATTGCCCTATCATCAAGGGTTCCGCACTGAAGGCTCTTGAGGATCCCAACGGCGAGTGGGGCGACAAGATCATGGAGCTGATGAGCACCGTTGACGAGTATATTCCTGATCCTCAGCGTGACACAGACAAGCCTTTCCTTATGCCTGTCGAGGACGTATTCACCATTACCGGTCGTGGTACCGTTGCTACCGGCCGTGTAGAGCGTGGCGTTCTGCATCTGAATGAGGAAGTTGAAATCGTTGGTATCAAGGAAGAGACCAAGAAGACCGTTGTAACCGGTATCGAGATGTTCCGTAAGATGCTGGATGAGGCACAGGCTGGTGATAACATCGGCGCACTGCTTCGTGGCGTTCAGAGAACCGAGATCGAGCGTGGTCAGGTTCTTGCAAAGCCCGGCACCGTTACCTGCCACACCAAGTTCACCGCTCAGGTTTACGTTCTGACCAAGGATGAGGGTGGCCGTCATACTCCTTTCTTCAACAACTATCGTCCTCAGTTCTACTTCAGAACTACCGACGTTACCGGCGTATGCAACCTGCCTGCTGGCACCGAGATGTGCATGCCTGGCGATAATGTTGAGATGAGCATCGAGCTGATCCATCCCATCGCTATGGAGCAGGGTCTGACTTTCGCTATCCGTGAGGGTGGTAGAACAGTTGGTTCTGGTCGTGTGGCTACGATTGTTGAGTAAATAGAATTCTGACGAATTCATTAGTAAAAAGCTAGATTTTATGGGGCTTTCCGAGAAATCGGGAGGCCCTTTTTACGTCCTGAAGACAGAGGTGGCAGATAAGTGTTAATGAATACAGGTGCGTGTGCTATTGACAATAGTCTTTATAGTGTAAAAGATAAGCTTGACAAAAGTTGATTATATGATAAACTTAACGGTGTTAAGTTTGGAGGTTAAGATGGATAAAAAATATCATCATGGAGATTTAAAAATTCAATTAATAAAGACTGGTTTGCATATGATACAGGAAGATGGAATTAATAAGTTGTCTTTAAGAAAATTGACGCAGTTGTGTAATGTCAGCGAAGCTGCGCCTTATAGTCATTTTAAAAATAAGGGCGAATTATTGATTGCAATTCAAGAATATATAACCGAACAATTGCAAAAACGTCTAGAAGATGCCTATGAGAGAACAGAGCATAGTAATTCTCCGATAGCAATATTAAACATGGGAAAAGCTTATGTCCAATTTTTTATTAGGTATCCCGAATACTATTCATTTTTATTTGCGCAACCTTATTTGAAGATAGATTTATCTATGGATAATAAACCAAATACATTTGAGCCTTTTCAATACTATAAGGAAAAGGCATATACGATCTATAAGAACGAAGGTTTCAGTGAGGAACGTATTAAGTATGGTATTATCGCCATGTGGGCAAAGGTTCATGGTATCGCAGCTATTGCTTCGATGCAAGGTGTAAATAGGGATTTTGAATGGGAAGATGTTTTAGATAAAATATTGGTTGAATAGGTGATACATAATGAAAAGAAAGAGAGTGCCTAAAATGGTAATAGGTTTTTCGGTGCTTGCTGCAGTTTTACTGCTGTTAATTTTAATTGTTTTTCCACCAAGCAAGGGCATAATACCGCAATTTTGTAATGAAAATGGAGAGGTTATTGAAAATAGCATAGCTGAAAAGTGTTATTTAGAAGTTGAAGATGGAAATCTCGGAATGATTATCATGGCAAAGGATATTAATAATCCGGTCTTATTGGTTTGCGGAGGGGGACCAGGAATCCCGGAATATTTAATGGAATATATGTATCCATCCGGTCTTGCAGATAAATTTGTGGTTTGTTATTTGGAATATAGGGGAACCGGATTATCATACAGTTCTGATATCAAAGCAGAAGAAATGACCACGGAAAAATATATATCAGATGTTGTTGCAGTAAGCAAATATTTGTCCGAAAGATTTGGACAAGAAAAAATATATCTTATGGGACATTCGTTTGGTACATATATTGCCATCAAAACAGTACAGCGATATCCGGATTATTATCATGCATATATAGCAATGGCGCAGACTTGCAATCAGACAGAGTCTGAATATAGGGCATATGATTATATGAAAGCTCAATATGAGCAACTAGGTAATACCAAAATGGTTGAGAAATTTGAGAATTGTCCGATTCGAGAATCCGATGAAATGTATGCAAAGTATTTTTCATCTTCTTTGCGTGATACAGCAATGCATGAGTTAGGCGTTGGTACAACAAGAGATATGGACTCTGTAGTTACCGGAATTTTTTTCCCAAGTTTGAGATGTAAGGCTTATACCCGGCAGGAAAGAATAAATATATGGAGAGGGAAGGGGCTGTCTTCGCAATTTCCTGTTGTAAAGGATTCTACGCATTTCAATGCTTTTAGTGAAGTACCTTCTTTACAGATTCCTATTTACTTTTTTGCAGGAAAATACGATTATACATGCAGTTTTGATTTGCAATATGAGTATTATGAACAAATTGATGCACCAATAAAAGAATTTTATGTGTTTAATAATTCGGCGCATAGTCCTATATTTGAAGAGCCGGAAGTGGCATCTAAATTGATTGAAGAGATATTAGAAGTAGAATAGTACAAAATTCAGTTTGGTTAAGGGAAGCATCCCCGGTGCCAAAACGGTGTCAAGAAATCATGCAAATAAAATAGATCATATCAAATCAACGAAAATATGTTGAAAAACGCTATTCATATAGCGTGAGGGTGGTAGAACAGTTGGTTCTGGTCGTGTGGCTACTAGCGGTGAGTAATATCCATTTTATCAGTAAATTTAAGGCTTCCGAGGAAATCCTTGGGAGCCTTTTTACACGAGGGGCTACTTTAGAGAGATAAAGTGACTATAAAATAGTTGGGTGCAGAAAATGCATAAGATTAGGGGAAGGGCAGAGGGGGGATTATGATGGAGGAATAACGCTTTGCTTATGATTTGCGAAAAGAATAGTAGAATATGATATATATATGTAATTTATTGGAGAATCTAAATGACAATTTGAGTATTTTGTAGTAAGATTAGTTTTAAGAATTGTATAAGGAGATTATTCAATGATTGATAACAAAAAAGAACAAGAGCGGGATGAGCTTCACCGTACCATATGGAACATGGCGAATGATCTTAGAGGTAGTGTGGATGGCTGGGATTTTAAACAGTATGTACTAGGTATGTTGTTTTATAGATATATTTCAGAGAACTTTGTTAAATATGTAAATGCGGGAGAGTTAGAAGCGGGTAATAAGGACTTTGATTATGCAAAGGTAGATGATGAATTGGCAGAGGAAGCAAGGGAAGATTTGGTGCAATCAAAGGGATATTTTATTTTGCCTAGCCAGCTATTTTGCAATGTAAAAGAGAAAGCACCAAACAATGAAAATTTGAACGAAACATTGGAAAGTGTATTTAGAAGTATAGAAGCTTCAGCACAGGGACATGATAGCGAGGACGACTTCAAAGGATTGTTTGATGACATTGATGTAAATAGTAATAAATTGGGTGGCACTGTTGCGAAAAGAAATGAAAAACTGGTTAAGCTCCTGAATGGTGTTGCGGATATGAAGTTAGGGGATTATCAGGATAATACCATTGATGCATTTGGTGATGCTTATGAGTTTTTAATGGGAATGTACGCTTCCAATGCAGGAAAGAGTGGCGGAGAGTACTATACACCACAGGAAGTTTCAGAACTTCTGACAAGAATTACTGTATTGGGAAAGAATGAGGTAAACAAGGTTTATGATCCGGCTTGTGGAAGCGGATCGCTTTTGTTGAAATTTGCAAAAGTTTTGGGAAAAGAAAATGTGCGTCAGGGATTTTTTGGGCAGGAAATCAATATTACTACATATAATCTTTGCCGTATCAATATGTTTCTGCATGATATCGGATATGAAAAATTCAGTATTGCTCATGGAGATACTTTGACAGAGCCTTTACATTGGGATGATGAGCCATTTGAGGCTATTGTTTCCAATCCGCCGTACTCTATCAAATGGGAAGGTGATGATAACCCTATTCTGATTAATGATGAGCGTTTTTCTCCCGCTGGTGTGCTTGCGCCAAAATCAAAAGCGGATTTAGCGTTTATTATGCATTCCCTGTCATGGCTTGCGACAAATGGAACAGCAGCTATCGTATGTTTTCCTGGAGTTATGTATCGTGGCGGTGCGGAGCAGAAAATCCGTAAATATCTGATTGATAATAACTATGTAGAGTGTGTGATACAGCTTCCGGATAATCTTTTCTTTGGGACAAGCATTGCCACCTGTATTATGGTACTGAGAAAGAACAAAGTGGAAAATAGCACGTTGTTCATTGATGCTTCTAAGGAATGCGTGAAAATTACAAATAATAATAAGCTGACTGAGGAAACCATTCAAAACATTTTGGCGGCATATGAGGAAAGAGAGAATAAACAATATTATGCAGCAGTAGTGGCAAATGATAAGATTGCCGAAAATAGCTACATTCTTTCGGTTTCGTCTTATGTGGAACAGGAAGATACAAGAGAAAAGATTGATATTGGGAAATTGAATGCGGAAATTAAGGAGATTGTAGCGAGAGAAGAAGAGCTTAGGGCGGAAATTGATAAGATTATTGTGGAGATTGAGGGCTAGTTATGCATGGTGAAAGTGAGAAAAAATGTTTTGATGTAGTGATACAGAGCATTTTTAGAATCAATTCTTTTAATAAAAAATTACCACATGAGGTAAGTGAGGAAGATTTTTTAAAAGAAAGAGTTTTCTACCAACAGCCAGGAGTGGTAGAGAAATTTTTTGGATTATCAGAAGCAGATGCTATAAAAATCGAAAGAACATTGCGAGCTGCAATGCCTAACCCTAAAATTAGTGAATTTCCAGATTTTGTTTCTAACTTGGGCTTTGTAGAACATTTCCATGTAACATCATCCATGACAAATAGAAAGGGGTCATTTCATAAAAAAGAAGAAACTTTTTTCATGGAAAGAGTAGGGCGGGAAGAAGAACAATTTAAAAATGAAATGAATGAAAATCCGAGTTTTGAAGAGGTGAAGTCTATACACCATACATTTTCCTTTCCAAAACATTCTCATGAATATTTTGTGAAATCCTTTATAAATATATGGAATAAGCATATGGATAGTTATGAGAAATATCAAGGCATTAAAGAGATAAGTGTTTTTATGATTGAATATCAAGATATGGCACTTCGTATGCGCGAAGATTTTGGAAAAATAAAATGTGAAGTGTGGTATGGGGATATGTTATGCGGTCATAAAAGGTATGATTATTACCGTTTAAGCAGGGATGTTGAACTACTTAATTTTGTTTATAAGTTTAAAGATAAAATAAATTTTGTAATTATGGTATGTGGGAACAATGTAGAAATCATATGTGTTGAAAATATTCCAGAATTATTAAAATTAATACCATATAAATATGAAATCTATGCACCAAGCGTTATGTGTAAACAGACATCATTGTATGGTATAAGTGTTCCTGATATAAGAGCAATTGAGGATGGTGAAAATTGTGAGTAGACTGCAAGAATTAATAAGTCAATTATGTCCGAATGGTGTAGAATACAAGAGTCTGGGTGAGTTGGCAACAGATATTTATAGAGGTTCAGGCATTAAGAGAGATGAAGTTACAGAAATAGGTACGCCTTGTGTTAGGTATGGCGAAATTTACACGACTTATGGCATATGGTTTGAAGAATGTGTTTCACATACAATAGAAGAAAATATATCGAATAAAAAATATTTTGAGCATGGCGATATATTGTTTGCAATTACAGGAGAAAGTGTCAAAGAAATTGCAAAATCATGTGCATATATTGGAAATGAAAAATGCCTTGCAGGTGGGGATATAGTTGTATTGAAGCATAATCAAGATGCTAAATATTTATCTTATGCCTTGTCTACTACAGAAGCACAAGTGCAAAAAAGTAGAGGAAAGGTAAAGAGTAAAGTCGTACATTCAAGTGTGCCAGCCATTAAAGAAATTGTGGTGCCAATACCTCCGCTAGAGGTTCAACGTGAAATAGTTCGTATTTTAGATAAGTTCACATTGCTTATAGCCGAACTTACAGCCGAACTTACAGTTCGGAAGATACAGTATGAATATTACAGAAACAAAATGTTTTCTTATAATAAAAGGATTCCAGAAATTATCCTTGACGATGTTGTTAGTATTACATCAGGTAAGAATAAAGAAAGACTTGATGAGGGAGAGTTCCCAGTGTTTGGCTCTACTGGAATAATTGCAAAAACGAATACTGCTGTATATAACCATGAACAGATTTTGGTTGCACGCGTGGGTGCAAATGCGGGGTATGTTCATCTTGCAAATGGTCAGTATGATGTTTCTGATAATACTTTAATTGTAGATGTTAAACAAGGATATTTGTTGAAATATGTCTATTATATGTTAATTAATATGAATTTGAATCAATATGCCAAAGGAGGTGGGCAGCCTCTTATTACTGCGGGTGAATTGAAAAAACTATTTATTTCTATGCCCCAATATGAGGTTCAGAAAAGGATTGTCAATATATTGGAGAAATTTGATGCTATCTGTACAGACCTTAATATTGGTTTGCCAGCAGAAATTGAAGCAAGACAAAAACAATATGAATACTATCGTGACAAGTTATTAACTTTTAAGGAGCTAGGCGAATGAGCACATTTAACATGGTTGCTTCCATGAATGAAAGTACCGTAGTATCAGAATATATACCGGAAAGCAGGCGTTCTGACAGTTATCAGAGTGAAGCCGATTTAGAAAAAGAGTTTATTCGCATGCTTGTAGAACAGGGGTATGAATATCTGCAAATCCATACAGAGGCAGAGCTGATTGCTAATCTTCGTAAGAAGATAGAGCAGCTTAATTCCTATAGCTTTACAGATACAGAATGGGAGCGCTTTTTTCATAAATACATAGCCAACGCCAATGAAGGAATTGTGGAAAAGACGCGCACCATTCAGGAAGATGCAGTAAAGAATATGGAGCGCGATGATGGAAGTACGAAGAATATCACACTTATAGACAAGAAGAATATCCATAACAACCGTTTACAGGTGCTTAATCAATATGAAGTGTCACAAAATGATGGGGCGAATTATGATAATCGTTATGATGTGACAATTCTTGTAAATGGGTTTCCGCTTATTCATGTGGAACTGAAGCGCAGGGGTGTTGCAATTCGGGAAGCATTTAATCAGATTAATCGCTACCAGCGTGACAGTTTTTGGGCAGGAAGCGGACTGTATGAATATGTGCAGATATTTGTTATTTCAAACGGAACGCACACGAAGTATTATTCCAACACTACTCGTTTTGCCCATATTAAAGAGCAGGAAAAGAACACAAATAAAGGTAAAAAGACTAGCAACAGTTTTGAGTTCACTTCTTTTTGGGCAGATGCAAACAATAAGGTTATTTCTGATCTTGTAGACTTTACGAAAACTTTTTTGTCAAAACATACAGTTCTAAATGTATTGACAAAATATTGTGTATTTACTTCGGAAGAATTACTGCTTGCTATGCGTCCGTATCAGATTGCTGCTACAGAAAAGATATTGAATCGTATTGAAATTGCGACGAATTATAAGAAGTTGGGAACTCTTGAAGCGGGTGGCTATATTTGGCATACAACGGGAAGTGGTAAAACCTTAACTTCATTTAAGACGGCACAGTTGGCAAGTCAACTTGATTTTGTGGATAAAGTGCTTTTTGTTGTTGACCGCAAAGACCTTGACTATCAGACTATGAAAGAATATGACCGTTTTCAAAAGGGAGCTGCCAACAGCAATACATCAACAACCGTTTTGAAGAACCAGTTAGAGGATGATAATGCCCACATTATCATTACCACAATTCAAAAGTTAGATCATTTTATTAGCAGATATAAAGGACATGAGGTATTTGGCAAACACATTGTCTTGGTATTTGACGAGTGTCATCGTTCTCAGTTTGGAGATATGCATACTGCCATTACCAAGAACTTTAAGAACTATCATATTTTTGGCTTCACAGGAACGCCAATCTTTGCTGATAATGCTGGAAGTGGCAAGAATGTTAGTTTACGCACGACACCACAGGCATTTGGCGATAAACTTCATACATATACGATTGTAGATGCAATCAATGATGAAAATGTACTGCCGTTCCGTATTGATTATATTAAGACAATTAAGGATAAGGAAAAAGGACAGGATAAGCAGGTATCAGCCATTGACACAGAGAAGGCGCTTTTAGACTCAAAGCGAATTACTGAGATTGTAAAGTACATTTTGGAGCATTTTGACCAAAAGACAAAGAGAAATAGAGAAAGTTTTGACTTTTCTAAATTAGTGAATGTACAGGAGGTAGCAAGCAGTCAGGCAAAGAATAGAGACAAGGTAGAAGAAATAAAAGAATCTGTCCGTATGAAGGGCTTCAATTCTATATTTGCAGTAAGTTCTATAGATGCGGCGAAACTATATTATACAGAATTTAAAAGGCAGATGGATAAGCTGCCACAAGCTGCACCTGCAGGACAACCGCATAGACTGAGAGTAGCAACAATATATAGCTATGGTGTAAATGAAGCAGAAAATGATGATTTTGTGGAGGATGAAAATTCAGAAAATACGGACGGACTTGATAAAAGTTCCAGAGATTTTCTTAAAATGGCGATTGATGATTATAACAAGATTTTCAAAACTAATTATGATACATCTAGCGATAAATTCCAGAATTATTATAAAGATGTTTCTCTTAGGATGAAAAACAGGGAAATTGATATTTTGATTGTAGTCAATATGTTTCTAACAGGATTTGACGCAACGACTTTGAATACCCTGTGGGTAGACAAGAACTTGAAATATCATGGATTATTGCAAGCATTTTCGCGGACAAACCGCATTCTTAATTCTGTAAAGACTTTTGGTAATATTATATGTTTCCGCAACTTGGAGGAAGAAACGAATAATGCCATTGCACTTTTTGGGGACAAAGAGGCAGGAAGTGTTGTTCTTTTAAAGAATTTTGAGAGCTACTATAATGGATATGATGAGAAAGGCAAGCATTTTGACGGTTATGTGGAATTAATAGATAAGCTCAATACTCTGTTTCCGTTGGGAACACCGTTTAGCGGAGAGAAGGCAGAGAAAGAGTTTATTATGCTTTATGGGGCAATTCTTAGAATGAAGAATATTCTTTCCACATTTGATAATTTTGAGGGAAAAGAAATACTGTCTGATCGGGATTTTCAGGACTACCAGAGCGAGTATATTGACCTTTATCAGAAATATAAATCAAAATCAAATGAAAAGAAAGAAAATATCAATGATGATGTGGTGTTTGAAATTGAGCTTGTGAAACAGGTGGAGGTTAATATTGACTATATCCTTATGCTTGTAAAGAAGTATCAGCAGGAAGGCAACCAGAATAAAGAGATCGTTGTAACGATTGAAAAGGCGGTTAATTCCAGTATGAATCTGCGTAGTAAAATGGAGTTGATCAGGAATTTCCTGTCAAGAATAAATGCACAGACCGAAGTGGACGGGGACTGGAAGAAGTTCGTGGATGAGCAGAGAGAGAATGACCTTGCTGTGATTATTGAGGAAGAAAAGCTAAAGCCAGAGGAAACACATAAATTTATAGAAAATTCGTTTCGGGACGGTGTGTTGAAAACAACAGGAACGGATATTGATGTTATTATGCCGGCAGTATCTCGTTTTGGCGGAGGGAATAGGGCAGAGAAGAAGAAACGGGTTATTGACAGGCTAATGGCTTATTATGAGAAATATGTGGAACTTGTAAGTATAAAATAAATGGTATAAAATTTTTATGGCAAATAGGTGTCAGTGTGAAAAATGTAAATTTAGAGGAGAGAAAACTATGATATGTCAGCCAACAGATGTAGAATTAGAAACAATCATTAGTAGGATAAAAAATAAGGATATTAATTTGCAACCGAATTTTCAAAGAGG
>JAIDDH010000148.1:0-9537 GCA_029055435.1 Acetatifactor sp. | reverse complement strand
ATATTTTGAGAGGTTTGAAAATTCCACCGATTCATATGATTTTAGGGAACAATAATATTGATGAAGTATTGGATGGGCAACAACGATTGGCTTCTATCAGAGAATTCTTTAATAATAACCTCAGAATTGATGGAAATATTCAACCTATTGATGAAGAGATTTTAAAACTTGATGGCTTACTTTATGAAGAATTGCCAATAGAAATTCAAAGAAAATTGAGAAGATATTCGATTACTTTAATTAGGTTAAGTGATTACAAACCTGAAGAGCCTGCAGAGCTATTTTATAGACTTAATCAACCTGCTACATTAACAGCAGCCGAGCAGCGAAATGCCTATATCGGAGAAACCAGAAATCAAATTAAGAAATTGGTAGAAGAATTTGAAGATATGGGAGGTACTAAAGAGATTGTTGGATTCTCCAATTCAAGATTGGCATATGATGAAATTATATCTAAGTTTGCCTATATGATTGAAATAAACACTTTATGCAAGAAAGTAACAGCAGGTGATATTTCAAAAAAATATAGGGAATCAATACCTTATGCTGATGAGACTATTGAGGTAGTGCGAAAAGCGTTAAAAACTTATATTGTATGTATGAAAAGCATAAAGGATAACTATGACTATTGCCCTAAACATAGCAAGGCAACATTGGTAAGTTGGCTTATATATGTTACCAAAAGTGATAGAAATATAGATGAAATAGAAAAGGTAATGTATCGGTTTGAATCTACAAGAGATTATTTAAAAGGTAAAAATGTAGAAAAGAAAGAATCGGATGATTACAGTTTGTTTGCAAAAAGTATGATAGAGAAATACATATTTACTGATGCTATGATGAATATTTATAATCAAAGAGCAAGCATGGGGAGCACAGATGCGTTGTCTGTAATTTATAGAGATATTATATTAAGCATTTTTACTGAGATGATATTTAATCAAAAAGGGGTACTTTTGTTAGAAACAATAGAAGGATTTACGAAACTTCAAAATATGAATTCTGTTCTGGATGAAATAAATAATAATCATTCATGGGGTGATAGGATAAAATGAGAGAAGCAAAAGCAAAAGATTATTGGAGAAAAATACAAAAGTATGAGTATAAAAGTTATTTAACACAAATTGATATACATGGATATAATAATTTAGGGAAGTTGGAATTGGGAAAAGGTATACAAGTGATTTGTGGTTTGAATGGGGCTGGAAAATCTACAATAATACTAGCAATCAAAAATTTATTGGGAATTCCGCTAGAAAAACAGGATAAAATAAAAATAAAAAATGCATATGTTACAGGTCAGGTATATTATAAAGGCAATAAATATAAATGTGATAACGAATCGAAACAATTAATTAGTCAAGCAGGATATGAGGGAGGCGTTGGTTTTCTTGAGTACCAAAATATTGATGCAATAGTTAGAGCTATATGGAAGCAAGAGAATTTAGATGAATTATTGGAGCAAAATGAAACAATTGATTTTCAAATCCAAGATATACAACAAGTAAATTATCTGACAGGAAGAAATTACACAAAAATTTCATTAATAGAAGTCGAAGATGTTGAGATTCAAGATGCCGAAACTATAGAAACATTCCCGTTTTTTATTGTAGAAGAAGGAAATATCTCATACGATACACGGGAAATGGGAACAGGTGAGTATTGTCTGTTTTATATGTATTGGTATATCAATAAGCAAGAGGACCAATCAATTGTTTTAATAGAAGAACCAGAATCTTTTGTTGCTATAAAATCGCAAAGAAATTTTATGAATTTTGTTGCCCAACAGTCTGTTGACAAAGGGATAAGTTTTGTGATTTCTACACATTCGCCATATATTTTAGAAAATATCGAAAATGAAAATATACATATAATAAGTAGATTTCTTGGAGATGTTGTAATAAAAAAACCAAGTATGTATGGCGCAAATGTTATTTTAGGAGTGGAAGATGAAATACGAGGAACATTCTTAGTTGAAGATGCGTTGGCAAAGAAATTCTTGGAAGTAATTTTTGAAAAGGAAAGAATGGTGTTTTTACGAAAATATAATATTGAGGTTGCTAAGGATTCAAGTCATATTACATCAGTCATGGAAAAAGATGTTCTTCAAAATTTAAAATATAAAATTATTGGCGTTTATGATGGTGATCAGAAAAAAGAAAACTTTGATAAAAACAGGTTACAATATGTATTCCTACCTTTGGTAAAGGATGTTGAAACGGATATGCGAAGTTTGCTCATGTCAGAAGGTTCTTATGTAAAAGTTGCTCAATTATTAGGAAAGAATAGCGAGGATGTTTTTGAGGTATTAAGCGGAATTGCAGGATTAAATCATCATGATTGGTGGGATGAGATGTGTATGATGCTAGGAGTAAACACACATGTGATGCTGTATGCTTTGTATGATGTGTGGAAAGAAAAAAATCAAAGTGAAATACAGGCATTTGTCAATGACTTAGATAATATAGTTTCAGGGTAATAGATTATAGAAAAGTGGATAATTCAAGATATGTGTTAGCAGATATATAAGTGATGTAAAGCATTAAAGAAGAATGGTAAATAAGATGCTTCAGGAAGATATATTGAAAACGGAGGGGAAAGGACGATCAGCAAGGTATGTACGCAAATAAATGTGAATGCGTCAATAAATGCGTCTGACGCATTTATTGATAAATATTAAACGCAACTGATTTACATAGACAACCAAATGTAAGATAGTCAGACTTTTTGACCAATATGGAACAGAATCAATTATTGGACGCCCGGATGTGGTGTGGGTTATGTGCGATTCGCTAACAGTGGTGGGGAAATTTATTAATACAGTTAAAGTTGTGGACTTATTAGATCCTGTAACAAGGTCTATGTTAGAAAGGATGGAATTGGATGTCCAAAGAAGACAGGCAGGTTGAATCTATCAAAGAATATTATATTGCTTATTTTGATTTGTTAGGATACAAAAGTTTTTTTGAAACTCATCCGGATAAGGTAGAGACTTTTTTGAAGGCTATTCACGAAGCGATTCAAAATGTAAAAAAATATATAGAAGAAGTGCATTCCTCTCCTATTGTTGGGGGATTGAGTCAGATATTTATTCGGACAAAAGTTTTTTCGGATAATATTCTGTTATGCTTAGAAACAGGTACTACCCCATTGGAATATCCGCGGTTTCTGACATTTATGGCCATTGTCGCAGATATACAACAATATTTTATCCTACAATATGATTTATTTCTTCGAGGTGGGATAACGATTGGGACACTTTCATTTAACGATGATTTTATTTTTGGTCAGGGATTGATTGATGTTGTGGCTTTGGAGGAGAAGGCGTTATATCCACGAATAATTATAGGAACAGCCGTTATGGATTATGTTTTGCAGACTCATTTTGTAAAGCCTGAAGATCTGAGAAGAGCTTGTGAAATTGAAAATCGTGCACATGCTGGCGAGGAAGTTTCAGATGAGGAACTCGAATTTTGCAACGCTATTCTTCCGGCTGTTAATGCGGAAAAATTTTATTTAATGTGGCGAGATGTTCTTATTTTAAAAACAGTTGATGATGCAATTGTATTGAATTATCTATATTGCCTTGATATGGACAAAGTGGTCGATCAAATTACTATGGGACAGGTACTTGAATTGGTGAAAACATTCTTTCCAGATGATTATCAAAGATTAGGTCAAGGAAGTTTAAATCAAAAGCAACTACTAGAACAACACAAAACGCATATTATACAAAAAATTAATGAGTTTGGAACATATGATGATTTGGATGTATCTGAAATTAAGGAAGCAAGCCAGAGGGAACATATTTTAAAAAAATATATGTGGGTAGTATCTTTTCATAATCATGTATGCATGAAAAACAAATTACCGGAGTGTATGATTAAGTCTTGCAGTGACTGTGATATTCGATTTATGAGGATAAAGTTAGGAATTATTGAAGATAAGTAGGATTTTTTGATAGTAATGAGAAAACGATTAAGAAGATAAAATTATGGCTGTACTGAGGCGAATCTGAAGAGTGTAGTGAAAAAGACTGGAGTGTAGAGCATGGGGGAATGTGCACAAAATTTAATATATGCAGATGAAGAAAAGGTATTTACATTTTGCAATAATATTGTTAAGGCGGTTGAAAAAACACGAGAGGTTTCAGCAAAATCTAAAATGATATGCCGGAAAGCTAATGATGCACTTGCGTTGAAAGATAAGCAGATAATGTGGAATGTGTTGCAGGAGTATCTACATAAATATTCTCAATTATTTACAATAGCTAATGGAGTGCAGCTTAAACGTGTAGATGTTGATTTTTATAAGAATATAACAGAAGAAGATGTGTCTAAACAATTGAAGATAGTGATAGGGATTATATATCTGAATGAAGCAAAACATTGTGCGGGGAAGGACGCGGTAAAAGGATGTTTTAAAAAACTGTTAAAGCAGTCAGGGATGTTTAGTGATCGTGAAATTGAGCTATTGCTATTGTAGAAACTAAAGTGATTGCATAACATAAGGAGGCGGTTAAAAATGATTAATGGAATTATTTATGGTATATCTGTATTTGTTGGAATTATTGCAGGTATTGGGGTGACTATTGGGGTAGATTGTTTTAAAGAGAAAAAACAAAATATCAATGATAAAAAGAATCTTTCGTTCGAGATTAAATGTAATTTGTCTAAAATAGAGAAATGGCTTGAATTAATCAATGAATTAAGGAATTATGTCAATAGTGATAGAATTAATCAATTTAGTGGATATTTCAATCTTTCTTCGGCAATATTTTCTACAACGAATAAATTGTTGCAAGATGGAAGAATATACAGGGTTCTATCTTACGATAGCATAGAAAAAATCCAGGAAAATGGTACATATCTTTCTTTGGCAGGAGAAAACATGTTACATAATCAGATAACACAGCATAAGCAAGCTGTATGGAATGGGTATATGAATGTGAAACAGCTTGCGTCAAATGATATTGATTTCTGGGATAAGGCATTAAAAAAGTGTAAAGATAATTTTATGGATATTTTAAAAGAATTAGAATAATATATCTGGTTAGCTATCTTTTGAACGTGTGGAAAGGGTTCTTAAAGAAGTTTATTAAAATGGAGCTATAAAGTTCGGATTGCTTGAATAATGATCGGAGAATAACATGGGTGAAAGTTATAAACCTCCTTTTACAATGAATGAGGAGATAACAAACTTAATAGTAGAGATAGGAGAATATGTTGGTGCAATCACAACTTACGATGCCATGCGTCCGAATCCAATTCTCCGCAGGGAAAATCGGATCAAGACGATACACTCATCTCTGGCGATAGAGCAGAATACACTTACTCTGGAACAAGTTACGGATGTGATAAATGGGAAGCGGATATTAGGGCCGCCACAGGATATTCGTGAAGTAAAGAATGCATATGAGGCTTATGAAAGAGTATCCGCGCTTGATCCATACAGTGTAAAAAACCTTTTGCTGGCCCATAAGATTATGATGGAAGGGCTTGTGAAAGAAGCGGGAAGTTTTCGAAGTGGGAATGTTGGTGTTTATGCCGGGACAGAACTGATTCATGCAGGGACACCGGCAAAATATGTGCCGGATTTAATGAATCAGTTGTTCACATGGCTGAAGCAATCGAAATATCATCCGCTTGTGAAGTCCTGCGTCTTTCATTATGAGTTTGAGTTTATTCATCCTTTTGCGGATGGCAATGGCCGGACAGGGAGGTTGTGGCAGTCGTTGATTTTGCAGAAATGGAAAGAAGTTTTTGCCTGGATTCCGGTAGAAACGCTTGTGTATGAAAATCAGGAGGAATATTATAAGGTACTGCAGCGGGCTGATAATGTCGGGGATTCTACTGAATTTGTAGAGTTTATGCTTGGGATGATTCGCAATGCTTTAAAGGAAATCAGTGAAACACATAACAAAACAAATGTTTCAACAAATGTCGTAACAAATGTCGGTATAAATGTCGTAACAAATGAAGAAAAAATAATAGCCCTTTTAAGGCAGGATGGCAATATGTCAGCTAATATGTTGTCTGCATCTGTGGGAATTACCGGAAGGCAGGCACAGCGTATTTTGGCTAAATTAAAGGCAGAAGGGAAAATAATACGACATGGGGCAAATAAAAACGGTTACTGGGAAGTTATAGATTAAAAGATCTGAAACAATAGCCGAAAATGAAAAGGTGAAGCAGCGTTTAGCTTTTTGGTGGGAGATAGCTAATATGTTTGTGGGATATTCAATCCCATAAAACCGCGAGAGTGGACATACAATAAGAACCGCATCCTTGAAAAATCCTTCCCCAAATCAAGGAGTCGCGGTTCTTATAATACACTCATAATCTGCCCTCTTTGGAGCCCTCAAGACGTCCAACTTTTTGTCCGCGCACCCGTCTCCAGCGGGTGCCGCCTGTCTACATCGTATTTCTGATAGTATGCGGCTTTATCTTTATACATTCTTTTCTCTGCTTCTGCAAGCAGCTTTTCCACACCGTTGAGGCTGTTCTTTTCCCATATGCCTCCTACTGCCATGTGAATGGATTTGTTCTGCAGCTCTTGTTTTAGTTGCTCAATTCCCTGCCACAATGCTGTCTCTCCGATCTCTGCACAGATTGCTAACAGTTCATCGCCGCCGATACGGAACAACCCGTATTCCCCAAAACTCTTTTTCAGGCATTCACAGGCATCGGTCAGCAGCTTGTCACCTGCGTGATGACCTTTCTGGTCGTTAACCTGTTTAAGTCCTGTCACGTCACAATAAACGATTCCCAGGCTGTGTTCATTTTGCAGATTGCCAATGTATTCGTTCATGGCGTAGCGGTTCCCGATTTGGGTAAGCTGGTCGCAATAACTCATTTCTTTTAATTTTCGGATGAGATTTCGCTGTTTCAGGGAGGAAATGATAAAATGCGCCATAATCTGGAGCATGTCGGAAGCGTAGTCCAGCGATTTCTCAGGCGGATTGTCTATTCCATAAAAACCGATTACCTCATCCTCATTGTATAGGGGAACCACTACCAATGAGCGGATATTCTGTCGTTTCAGATTTTCATACTGCAGCGGATCACTCTCGTGGATATCCTCTAAATCTTTTATCACAATATGCCTGCCGACCCGGAAATTCCGATACCAGTTGGCACACACTTTGGCCGGAACATTCTGCAAGTTGTCTTTCTCCGGTGTGACGCCGCTTGCTACCCATTCATATGTATTGTCATCACAACCGCTTTCGTTTCGCTCAAAGATATAGGTTCGCTCACCCTCCAGTGCCTTTCCCATATACTCCAGCAGAACTTCCAGCGTCTGCGAGGGTGTCTCCTGCTGCAGGGCGACACGAAGACCCTCATTGATCCTTGCCTCCAGATTCATCATACTGTCCCGCTGTTCCTGCTTGCCGGCATCGATGGCAATTTCCATGTGATATTTCTTTCCGTTGTCTTCCACTAAAGTATCTTTGAACATTACCTGTCGTTCAAGAATGGGGTTGTAATGCCACCATTCCCTGAAATATCCCGGTCTTAGTTCGTGATTGTTGCACATTGAGCAGGGGGTAGAATAGTGCCGGATAACCTCGTAGCATTTTTTCCCGACAATTTCTTCAAGGGAGTGAAAACCATATGTCTGAAGCGCTTTTTTGTTCATGTAAATCAAGTCATGGTTATCCATGTCTGAAACATAGACGAGTTCATCCATCATATCAAAGAACTCCCATATTTTGCTCATGCCTGCAGTCCTCCTATCCCACATTATCAAAGGGCAATATTTATATATATAACACATTTTTTCGATTCCGTTCCCCATTTTGCGCGAATGGTAAATATATGGTGTGAATGGCAAATTGCCATACGTTTACATGCAACTGATAAAATGTTAGAATAGCAGTATGCCCGGAGAAACAGGAAGGAGCGCCCATTGTTAGTACAGATTCTATCATTCATACATAATATAACCACTATGCTGTTCGGTATCTATATCTCTGCTTTCTTTTTAGGAGTAAAGCAAAACCGGAAAAATATCCTTACGCTGTTTCTACTGTTTTCCTGTGAAGGAATCGCATATATTATCAGTGTTTTACTATTTGGTACGGCTATTACCGACCGGCTCTATGCAGTCATCATACATCTGCCGCTGATTTTATTTTTAACCCTGTATTATAAATATCCTGTTACTTCATCCTGTATCTCCGTGTTTTCCGCCTACCTGTGCTGCCAGTTAAGTAACTGGATCGGATTATTGGTGTTGACGATTACAGATGAACAGTGGTGCTATTATACTTCGCGAATCCTGACCACATTTATTTCCTTTTTCCTGCTGTGCAAATTTGTATGCCGCACCACGGAAACCATCTTTTCAAGGGATACACGGGAATCTTATATTATAGGTTTTCTGCCCACAGTATATTACTTTTTCGACTATTCCTTCACCAAACTTTCCGACCTGTTTTATTCGAACAACAAAGCAGTGGTTGAATTTATGGGATTCATTTTTTGTATCTCCTACTTTGCCTTTCTATTCGTTTATTTCCAGGAATATGAGAAAAAGCAGGAATTCAAGCAGTACAGTGAGCTGATGAAAATGCAGTTGCGCTCTATCGAAAAGGAAATTGAGCAGGTAAGACACAGCAAGCAAAAGCTCGCCATATTGAGACATGACATGCGCCACCATTTAAACATTATCCTGACCCAGCTTCAAAACAATAATACCGAGAAGGTAATCGAGTATATTGAAGAAATCGGCAATCTTTATGATGATACCATAATTGCAGATTACTGCAAAAACGAAATGATCAATTCTGTAATTTCTATTTATCATGCACGTTTTACGGACAGGAAAATTATGTTCAACTGCGATATCTCCATAGGTGAGGCGCTCCCTTGTCCGGATACCGCGATTTGTGCCATTTTATCCAATGCTTTGGAAAATTCCTTGCATGTACTGGAAGAAATGGCCACAGAAAAAAGATGGGCAAAGCTCACTATTTCTGAAAAGAAAAATCACCTTTTACTCCAAATTGAAAATCCGATTGTACGCATTCCAAAATTTGTCAACGGTATTCCAACCTCCAACAAAAGAGGACATGGCATTGGTGTTAAAAGTATTATATACTATGTAGAGCAATTGAACGGGCAATGTCATTTTTCTCTGTCTGACCACACTTTTATTTTAAGAATCATTATTTAGAGGTGACACGATGAAAATAGCGATTTGTGATGATGAAGCATACTTTATAGATGCCCTTTGCCCCTTGCTGGAGGAATGGGCAAAGGAACGTGGAATTAAGCTTATGCTCTACCGGTTCACAAATGGAGATGACCTGATTGCCGCTCATCAGAGCGAATATATGGATTTAATCTTTTTGGATATAATCATGCCATTGCTGAATGGCATAGATACCGCCAGAGAGTTTCGGAATATGAATCAGAATGTTCCAATTGTTTTCCTTACCTCATCAACGGAATTCGCTGTCGATTCCTATGAGGTAAAAGCCTTTAATTATCTCATAAAGCCTGTTGACCGGGCAAAATTATTTCTCACTCT